>JABJQI010000191.1 GCA_018663485.1 Opitutia bacterium | reverse complement strand
TTTAAAATAAAAAATTATGAATGTATCCGCACACACCACTACTCACAACAACAACTCGCTAATTGTCATTTTATGGGGGCTGATCTTCGCAAAATGCTTTACACTGGAATACTTCGTTCAAGTTTATGCAGTGCCAATTAATTCAGCCCTTTACATATGGACCCTCACACTCTCCATGGCAGCAGTTGCTACATTCGTTTTTTTGCGAATAAAGGCCTCAAAAAGTGGTTTCCAACAAAGCCTGCAGCGCAACTTACTCACATGGGGTACATCTGCAATTGCAATGCTCATCACGATTGTCGTGGTGTTCAATGCACAAGCTATTGATTCGTATAGTATTCCATCCCTACTGGCATTCTTTCTTGGCGCTAGCTATCTGGCTCAAAGTCGATTTAATAAGACTCTAAGCGACATACTCAGCGGTGGTGCTTGGTTAATCGGAGCTGGAATTCTGTTTGTGCAGAGTGCGGTTGAAAGCCTAATTCTGTTCGCTTTTTTGATCCTCGCGCTGTCAGTCCTCCCAGTTGTAGTTCAAATGATCCGTCCGAAGCAAACACGCCAACAAGCGAGTTGCCGTTAATCGATTGCACTGATTACGCGCGCAAATACGTAATTCGACTTCCAGCAGAAAAGTAGCTGGACGCTCGTGGCTACTTGGTCAAGATTTAGTGCTATGTCTACAGATCTCGATCCAATCTATGAGGAACTCAAGCGCTTACAGCTTGAAGGGTTGGATCGTGTCTTCATCGAAGACAGCACAATGGCATTACTATCACCGGTTGCGGCTCCAGCGGCACAGCCGATCGTGCCGCCCGTACCAGCCATTGACCTACAAGCCGCAATGAACTCCGGCCATAAGCCAAGCGCACCAGCGACAAAGAAGGTAGCGTCACGTAAAAAATCTGCGTCCTCAACCACGCGACTCCCCGATGCCCAAACGGTCGAACTGCCGGAAGGCAATGCAGCGACTCAAATGCAATGGCTCCAACATCAGGTGGAGAACTCACCGGTATGCAAGGAACGGCTGCGACAGGATGAAAAAATCGTCTTTGGCGAAGGTGCCCTCACTGCCGATATATTTTATTGTGGCGAAGCCCCTAGCGAGGAAGACGCAGTAGTGGGCAGTCCGTTCCAAGGAAAGTCCGGTGAGCTGTTAACCAAAATATTAAGCGCAATGGGTCTCTCGCGCGAAACGGTTTACATGACTAGCCTACTAAAATGGCGGCCGGAACACGACAAGCCCTACGGCAACCGCCCACCCACTCAGGATGAAATGGAATTTTGCCTGCCTTACTTGAAAGCTCAACTCCAAATAGTGCAGCCGAAAGTCATCATTGGGCTCGGCAATGCAACTGTACTCGGATTGTTAGGTTCAGATCGCAATCGTAAGATGGCCGCAATCCGTGGTACTTGGCAGACTTTCGAAAATATCCCGCTCATCTTCACTTTCCAACCCTCGTACTTGCTCTTCAATGATACTATGAAGACTAAACGCATGGCTTGGGAAGATATGTTGAAAGCAATGGAAAAAGTCGGCTTGCCAGTTAGCGAAAAACAGCAACGTTTCTTCCTGCCCAAATAATCGCAGAATCAACAACCCCGTGCAAAGAGGCCGCAGTCACCTGCAGCCTTTTAAATTAGAAGCTTGTTGTGTTTATCCCCCGGCTGCACTCGACACTTGCTGCCCTTGCTGGAAAATCAAGTGGTCTTCGTGTACATCGACCTGAATGACTTCACCCTCCTTGATTTCCCCTCCGAGAATGGCTTCAGCCAACGAATCCTCTAGATGACGCTCAATCGCACGACGCAATGGGCGCGCACCATATTTCACATCGTATCCCTTTTCGATAAGGTATGTCTTTGCAGCTTCCGAGAAATCAAACACTAAACCTTGAGCTTTTAAGCGACTCGAAACGTTACGCAATTCAAGCTCGACGATTGCCTTCATATCCTCACGGCCAAGTGATTTAAAAATCACCAACTCATTCAAGCGATTCAAAAACTCCGGCTTAAAGACACGCTTGGTCTCATCAAGTATCTTCTCGCGAATTTTCTCGTATTCATTCTCGGCATTATCCTCGATACCGAAGCCCATCGACGTATTACGTTGAAGAATTTCAGCTCCCACATTCGAGGTCATAATTAAAATTGTGTTACGGAAATCGATCTTTCGTCCAAGACTATCAGTTAGGCGGCCTTCTTCGAGCACCTGCAAGAGCAACTGAACCACGTCTGGGTGAGCCTTCTCGATTTCGTCAAACAGCACCACCGAATAAGGCTTGCGCCGAACTGCTTCAGTCAACTGACCGCCCTCTTCATAACCCACATAGCCAGGGGGTGATCCCACTAGACGCGAGACTGCAAACTTTTCCATATATTCAGACATATCAATCTGAATAATTGCGTCTTGATTACCAAACATCTCTTCGGCCAGCACTTTTGCTAATAAAGTTTTACCGACACCAGTGGGCCCAAGAAACATAAACGAACCAATCGGACGGCGAGGATCTTTTAAGTCAGCACGAGAACGACGAAGTGCTTTGGAAACGACTTCCGTCGCTATATTTTGGCCAATAACCTCATCTTGTAAGTGACTCTCGAGTTTGAGCAATTTTTTACTTTCTTTTTGCTCCATGCGCGACAGCGGTATGCCTGTCCACGCGGCGACCACTTCGAGCATGTCATCTTCGTCAACGACGATGTTGGTTTCCTCACGGCTCTTCTTCCACTCCTCGATAATGTCGACTTGTTTTTGACGTAATTGCTTTTCTTCGTCGCGGAATTTTGCGGCCTCCTCGAAGTGCTGCCCGCTAATCGCACCTTCCTTCTTTGCACAGACATCTTCAATCGTGACATTCATCTCCTCGATTTCAGGGGGACGCTTCAGCGACTCGATACGTGCACGCGCACCTGCTTCGTCTAAAATATCGATAGCTTTATCTGGTAAGAAACGAGCAGTAATATAGCGTTCAGATAGTTTAGTTGCGACCTCCAGCGCAGCGTCAGTGAACTTCACTTTATGATGATCTTCATATTTGCTCCGGATGCCTTTTAAAATTAAAACCGTATCTTCAACTGAAGGAGCGTCTACTTTGACCGACTGGAAGCGGCGATCCAATGCGCTGTCTTTTTCAATGTATTTACGGTATTCCGCTAGCGTGGTGGCACCAATACACTGCAACTCCCCACGACTCAGTGCCGGCTTAAAGATGTTCGAGGCATCCATTGCACCTTCGGCAGCACCTGCACCCACAATCGTATGTAGCTCATCAATGAAAATAATCACATTCTTAGCGCGACGAATCTCATCCATTACTGCTTTGATACGTTCTTCAAACTGACCACGATACTTGGTGCCAGCCACCATGAGTGCCAGATCCAATGTAATCACACGCTTATCAACCAAAATCTCCGGAACAACACCTGCGGCAATTTCTAGCGCCAAGCCTTCAACAATCGCAGTCTTACCCACGCCCGCTTCACCGATGAGAACTGGATTACTCTTAGTGCGACGGCACAAGATCTGAACAACACGGCGGATCTCATCCTTCCGGCCAACTACTGGATCGAGTTCGCCCTTCTTTGCCATCTCAGTTAAATCCCGGCCAAAGGCTTTGAGCGCAGGCGTTTTCGATTCTTTCTTCTCATCCGATGCGCCTGGGCCAGCGGCAGCCTCTTCTGGCTCTCCGGAGAAATTGGGGTCGAGTTCTGAAAGAATTTCATTACGGCAGCGTTCAATATCAACTTCAAGTGACTTAAGCACACGTGCAGCAACGCCCTCACCTTCTCGCAACAATCCAAGCAAAATGTGCTCAGTACCGACATACGAATGATTTAGAGCCTTGGCTTCTTTACCAGCCAGGGCCAACACCTTTTTAACCCGAGGCGTGTATGGTATATTTCCAGTAGGTTTACTCTCTGGTCCCGTGCCAACCTGTTTTTCAACTGCAGCGCGCACGGTTTGCAAGTCGAGCCCCATTTTTTGGAGTACGTTCACAGCAACTCCCTGCCCTAAGTTGATTAAGCCTAGCAATAGGTGTTCGGTGCCCACGTAATTGTGGTGAAAGCGGTCCGCTTCCTTTCGAGCCAAGGCCAGCACTTGTTGTGCGCGCGGTGTAAAGTTATTCATTGGTTCCATAGTAATATTGTCTGCTAATAATTACTCCTATTCTTGCAACTTGTCAAAAGCTAGAGCCGGTAGATTTGAAAATTCTTGCCGAAGTTTGTCTGCACGCGCAATATCGCGTGCTTCGGGTGCGATCCCTTCCTGCGCAGCATACTGCACATGCCCCGGCTGGCTCTCTATCACGAGTCGATCGACATCGGCACGATTCGACTCTGGCAACATGCCGAAATCGACCGCTAAGCGAATAAATGATAGTAAATTCAGTGCTTCGCCCGAAGCAATGACATGTGTATTTTGCAGCACACCAAAAGCACGACCAATTTGATCGAGCAACTTCGCACGGCTTTCTTCGAGATACTTGAAGCGCGCGTTTAATTCATGATCGATCACCGTCTTAAGCACATTCGCTAAACTTTCCAAAATCTCGGATTCACTTTCGCCTAAAGTCTGTTGATTTGAAATCTGAAATATGTGGCCACTGGCATCTGAGCCTTCACCGAAGAGGCCACGCACGGTAATCCCCAATTGGCTGACCGCACGAATCACACGCTCCATATGGCCAGAGATAACCAGGCCCGGCAAATGCATCATCACAGAAGCACGTAACCCGGTGCCCAAGTTTGTGGGACAGGCTGTTAAATAGCCAAAATCTTCAGAAAACGCTAGGTCGATAGTCTTTTCTAATTCCGAATCAAACGTATCGATCAACTTCCAAACTGACTTCAAATTGAAGCCTGCCTTCAAAAACTGAATACGCAGATGATCCTCCTCGTTGATCATTACCGAGCAAGTCTGGCCTTTATTAATGTAAACCCCAGTGCCTGCTTCGCCGTCACACAGTTCACGACTAATCAGGTGACGCTCGACAAGCACTTGCTTCTCCAAGGTAGATAAATCTGCGATGTCAAAAAAGCTGCCCTTGTTCATCTGCGGCAGCGCACCCAGTTGATCCGCACAGAGGGTGAGTACATCGCGGCGCTGCAAGACATTCGCACGTTCGGGAAATGGCTGACCAACTAAGTTTCTCGCTAATCGAATACGCGTGCTAAGCACAACTGGAGCCGCCTTCTTAATTGCCTGCGTCAACTCGGCACGCTCATCATTGATGAGTGATTCGATCATTGAGGCGAGACCTCCAACTCTTCTGCCTGTTTAATTACTTTGATTTGATCACGAAATTTAGCGGCGTCCTCGTAGGCTTCCTCAGCAACAGCACGTGCCAACGAATCCAGTAGGTTCTTCAACTGCAATTGACTCGATTGACGACTCAACGCGTCCGTAGGCACCTTCCCCTTGTGCGCGGTACCCGCATGCATATCTTCAAGCACCGGATAGACCAAGGGTCTAAAGACCTCATAGCAAGCCGAACACCCCAAGCGTCCCGTGCGGCGGAAGTCCGCGGTCTCCTGACCACAGCTTTGGCACACCAACTGTGCCTCGCCAGAAACAGGCGTGAGCGGTGTCTTCGACATCAAATCTGCCAACGAAAAGCCTTTAGGGTCTGTAACACCCTTTTTTTGCGCACAAGATTCACAGAGATCCACTTTATGAATCTTATTATTAACGATTTGCGTAAGATGCACGGTGGCTTCTTGATCGCAAATGCTGCACTTTAAATTCTCAGCCATATTTTATATAGTATAAAAGTCGGATTGCTTGGCAAAGCGAAAACCATGATTCAAGGTGATCATGTGGGCTTTATCAAGAGGTTTACGAGCTTTTGACAGTCGCCAAGTAAAAGTGTGCCATATAACCAACAAAATACTTGAGCCAAGATGCAATCACCAGAATTCACGATTGCCGCACACATTAAAGCATAGTGCCCTCGACCGTAACACGACGCTTGAAACTCTCGAGGAATTTGGCTGTAACTGGGCCAGGCTTACCATTGCCAATCACGCGCGCATCAATCTCAACGATTGGCACGATCTCGGCTGCCGTACCAGTTAAAAACACTTCCTCTGCGACCCAGACATCGTAGCGCGTCATATTCGCCTCCCGCCAAGGTATACCCAGCTCATCAGCAATGGCCAATGCAGTATCACGGGTAATACCCTTTAAGGCACCAGAACTGGCAGCTGGTGTAATCAACTCGCCCTTGTGCACGATAAAGATATTATCACCAGTGCACTCAGCGATGTATCCTTGGTCGTTGAGCATTATCGCCTCATGGTAGCCAAGGTGTTGAGCTTCGATTTTAGCCAGAATATTGTTCAGGTAGTTGAGCGACTTCACCGCTGGCGGCAGCGCCGAAGGATTACAACGACGCGTCGGCACGGTGATAATTTTCAAGCCGTTATCGTAAAACTCTTGAGGATACAATTGAATCGTATCAGCAATGATAATTAGCTGTGGATCGTTGCAGTTCTTGATCGAAAGTCCAAGACTGCCGACACCACGCGTCACGACCAAACGAATATAGCCATTTTTTAAACCATTCGCACGGCAAGTCTCGCACAGCGCATCCGATATCTCTTGGCGCGTCCATGGTAATTCGAGCATGATCGCTTTGGCGGAATACTCTAAGCGCTCCAAATGCTCATCGAGCTTAAACACGCAACCATCATAGAGGCGAATACCTTCAAAAATACCGTCACCATAGAGCAAGCCATGATCGAACACGGAGACTGTCGCCTCGCTGGAATCGACCAACTTATCATTCATATAAATCTTCATAAACATAGGATGATGAAGGCGGATTTCGTTTTGTCTAGCCTGCATCACCTATCAAATGCGAGTTCGTTCGAAAAATTCTACTGCGCGTGATATGTAGAAAATGTCAATGGGTGCACATGCACGGTCCAAACTCCTTAACCTTAATATGGTATCACGACGTTTCCGAGTATCAATATTGGCCCTTAACAGACAAATTGATTATATCGCAACAGAGTTTCAATTGCGTTAAGCCCGTGTATGCTAGTTTCAACTTAGCAGTACCGTAATTGAAGTAATTTGCCTGCGCACTCAGGGCGAAAATCGGATGACAAAAGCCGCCTAGCTTGAATGTTGCTGCTGTAGCTAAAGTTCGCTTCGGAGATTGCCGCACACAAAAAAGTCCCAGTCATCACGACAGGGGCTTTTGTACAGAACGTTGCGTGGTTTATGCGACTCGCTCGACGATCAGAAGCGGTGGATTCGGGCGCTTCGGAGCTAGGCGATAAGCCGTCTTGAGGTACTCAAGTGCTTCTTCCATCTTAGCTTCATCATTGTAATGGATCATCATCAACGGTTCACCTTGCTTGACCTGCGTGCCGACCTTCTTAATCTCAGAAACACCTACTGCAGGGTCGTATTTGCCGTTCTTCTTCATAGCCAACTTCTGCACGCCTTCGGCAATCAGACCAGCATTAATTGTGTGAACATAGCCGCGCTTAGGGGCAGGTAACTTACGCACATGCTTCGCTGTTGGAAATTTATCAGGATCATCGATCACAGAGATATCTCCACCTTGCGCCTCAATCATATCTTTAAACTTCTGCAGCGCGGAACCATCTTTAAGGTGGCGTTGCACAGTCTGCTTTGCGGAGAGTGTCGAACCAGCAACCCCAGCGAGACGCACGATTTCCATTCCGAGCTTGAGCACTAATTCTTGCAGATCCTCCGGGCCCTCCCCCTTAAGCAACTGAATCGCTTCCTTAATTTCAAGCCCAGTACCAACGGTATCACCGAGTGGTTGATTCATATCAGTCACCAATGCCACGCAACGGCGCTTCATTGATCGGCCAACACGGGTGATTGAGCGCGCCAACTGCTTAGCCTGCTCGACATCCTTGATGAACGAGCCGTTGCCCCATTTTACATCGATCACGAGGCCTTCCGCACCTTCGGCCAACTTGCGGCTGAGCACGCTACCAGTGATCAACGGTAAACTTGGAATCGTGCCAGTCAGTTGACGTAATTTGTAAAATTTCGCATCGACTGGAGAAATCTCTGGATCTTGCCTGATGAAAGTGCAACCGATTGCCTTCAACTGAGCTTTAAAACCCTTCAAATCCAAAATAGGATTGAAATTCGGAATGGAGGAAAGTTTATCGAGATTACTAATAATGTGCTCTTCATCGACGCCATTCATGGTAGGCATGACTACGCCACAAGCAGCTGCGAGTGGACCGAGCACGAGTGTGGTCTTGTCACCAACACCACCAGTTGAGTATTTATCGATCTTCGGACGGGAGATGGCAGTTAAGTCAATGACTTCACCAGAAAGCATCATCTCCTCAGCAAATATAGCCGTCTCTTGAGCAGACATACCCTGGAAAAAGATAGCCATTGCTAAGGCCGACTGTTGAAATTCGGGAAGATCATCATCCAAAATGGAATCGACGATGTAGCGAATCTCCGCGTCGGAGAATTCGCCGCCGTCACGCTTCTTTTCAACTAGACAGCTGAAGGACGGTTTGATGAACTTACGTGCGCTAATAATATTCTTTCTCATTGAATGAAAATGTAGGAATCAATTGATTTGCCCATGTAGAAGGCATAAACATTTATGTATTAGGCGATTAGAAGGGCTATTGTCGAGCCTAAATAACGGGATTCAAGAAATAGAACCACAGTGGATGCTCGGGTAATCTGGCATAAGTATTTGACTCACACCAAAAGTTCCCGAAAGCAGAGCTTGACGCCGAGCGCTCTGGATTTTGCTCTGCTCCTCATGAAGGTTTGGTTCAACCCATCTAAGGCAATCGAAAGTACATTATCAACAATCGCAGCTCAGATAGAGGGCTTCGGCTCCGAGTTTGTGCCCGGCGTGCGCCCCGCTGACCCACGTTTCGGTGACTATCAGGCCAATGGCGTGCTCGCCTTTGCGAAAAAGAACGGACATAATCCCCGCGAACTTGCTACCCGCCTGATTGCCGCTGCACAAGCCTCTGGCGAATTCGACTCAGCGTATGTGACGCTCGACATCGCTGGCCCTGGCTTTATAAATTTTACGCTGACGCCAAAGTTTATTTGGCAGTGGCAACTCGCGTTTACCACTAAGGAGGACTACCAAAGCGGCGCTAAAGCTCTCAAAGACGGTCGCAAAATTATCATCGACTATCCGAGTGCCAACACCGCCAAGCAAGCCCACATTGGCCACTTGCGCCCAATGGTGATCGGCCAGGCCATCGCCCGCCTGCTCGATTTCTGTGGTGCCGACCTAGTTCGCGACAACCACATCGGCGATTGGGGCACCAACTTCGGCTCCTTGATCATGAAGATCAAACGCGACGGAGTCGACCTCTCTGAGCTGGGCGAAAATGCCCTCGTCACCCTCGATCAACTCTACAAAGACGGCAGCGCACTCGAAATCGAGCAACCTGAACTGCGCGATATTTCCCGCAATGAGTTGGTGC
>JABJQI010000184.1 GCA_018663485.1 Opitutia bacterium | reverse complement strand
TACCTAACTGATTTGTTTCCGATCCTTGAGCTCGGCACCAGCGCCAAAATGCTTTCCGTCGTTCCATTGATGAACGGGGGCGGTCTGTTCGAAACAGGTGCTGGAGGTTCTGCTCCAAAACACGTGCAGCAGTTCGAAAAGGAAAATCACTTACGTTGGGACTCTCTTGGAGAATTTCTCGCACTCGGCGTCTCTCTTGAGCACCTCGCAGCTGTCTTTAGCAACGACAAGGCGAAGATTCTGGCAGATACACTCGACCTAGCCAACACCAAGTTCCTAAAGGAGAATAAGTCGCCGTCCCGTAAGGTCAACGAACTCGACAATCGTGGCAGCCACTTTTACCTCGCACTTTACTGGGCGCAGGCACTCGCTGCTCAAGATAAGGATGCCGATCTAAAAGCCCGTTTCGCACCACTTGCTGATGCGCTTACTTCGAACGAAGCGAAGATCGTCGATGAGTTGAACGCTGTACAAGGTGTGGCGATGGACATTGGTGGTTACTTTCGTCCTGATCTGGCTAAGGCTCAAGCAGCCATGCGTCCGAGCGCGACCTTTAACGCCGCACTCGCCGCGTTGTAAGACTGTCTCAACTTCAAATGCAAAGCCCCCGTCGCAAGACGGGGGCTTTTTTGTCGAAAGTATTGAGCCGCTCAAATCTTTTTTGAACGCTGGGCGCTGAGGCACGTCTAAGCTTATATATAAACTTAGTATGTAGTAACTTTGTTTGTTGTTTGTTAAGAAGCGTCGTCCGATTGATCGGGTGGCGCTTTTTGTTTGGACATTACTGAGCGACCAAAGCTATTGAGCGATCAACGCAGCAGCTCCTAAAATTGCGGCATTCCCCATGGGGAGGGTGGACTCGATGATCTTGATCTTATTTTTATAAGTGGGGATCAGGTGTTGCTCAAACGACTTGCGAACTGGATCGAGTAGGATCGGGCCAGCTTTAACTGGGCCGCCAAACAAGAAAAAGGCCGCTGGGCTGGTGACGAGTGCGGTGGAGGCCAATGCCTCGCCTAGCAGACGCCCCGTGAATTCCATCGTAGCTATAGCGACTAGATCGCCTTTTTCAGCGGCGTCGGCCACGTCTTTGGAGTTGAGTTCTCCGATATTGAGGTGGTCCAGTGCGGTTGGGCTGCCGAGTTGGGCCAGCATTTCAAAGAAGGTGCGGCGTATTCCAGTCGCGGAGCAGTAGTTTTCCAAACTGCCGCGACGACCGAAACCGCAGTAGCGGCCATCGGGAATCACACTGATATGGCCGACTTCGCCAGCAAAGCCATCGTGGCCATAAACGAGCTGGTTGTTAACGAAAACACCGCTGCCTAGGCCGGTGCCCAGTGTGATCATAATGAAATCTGAGTAATCCTTGGCAGCACCGAATTTTTTTTCTCCGATGGCTGCGGCATTGGCATCGTTGGTGAGGTCAACGGTCGGGAGCTTGAGCCGCGCCTGCATCAATTCGACGAGCGGTGTGATGCCTTTGAAGTTTAAATTCGGCGGATGTTCAATGCAGCCACTGCGGTGGTTGCCGTTGGGCGCACCAATGCCGAGTCCGAGCCATTCAAACTGAATCTCTGGCTGTTGACTCTCGGTTTGTGAGATGACTGTACGCACGACTTCGGCCAAGTGATTCGCATACGCGGTGCCGTCGCTATAATCGCTGGTTGCAAAGGTTTCTTTATGTAGGACCTTGCCATCTGGAGAAACTGAGCCGACACATGTGTTTGTGCCGCCGATATCGGTGCCGAGTGAAATTTTCATAGGGGGTGATCAGGTTGAACGCGCTGTCGCTATTTATTAGCAGGAACTTTAATTGTGGATGCTTCCAACAAGCCATGATTGAGCATGATTGGAAGCAGAAAATTGTTTCACCACGAATCGTGACTGATTCTTGCGAACTGCGCAGAGTCAGTATAACTAGTTTATATTATGAATATTTATCTGTTGCGCCATGCCCAAGCGGAGTCGAGCTACCCAGATAGTCAACGTGTCCTAAGTGCGAAAGGGCGAGACGATGCTGAGCGGCTGGGCCATTTTTTGCGTTCGAAAGAGACCGCTCAGCCTGAAGTTTTGTGGTGTAGTCCATATCGACGTGCGCAGGAGACCGCAGCAACTATCTTGAATGCTTGGGGAGGAGCGGTTGAGCAACGCCGAGATGAGGCATGTTTGGAGCCTGATATGAACCCAGCATCTATTGCTGAGGACTTGCTGGTGTTGGAGCGAGACGTGCTCGTCGTTGGGCATAACCCAAACATTACAATCTTGGCCTCGCTGCTTCTGAGCGCAGAGCGTGGACGCATGCGGACTAATTTCAACACATGTAATATGGCATGCCTTTCGGTCGCTCCGATCCCGAATTTTGGAGAAGTGGGACCGTGTGAGTTAAGTTGGATGTTGGACCCGCGGATGTTGTAGCTTTTTAGTGCTTATGAGGTTGAGTGCTGCACTTCCTTGCCGTTTGGTATGCCAACCATGATGGGCATAGAAACAGATTTACAGCAACGGAGTGCTTGCACTTGCGAGCTATGCGGTGCAGCCGAGGGATTGGCAGTGTACGAAGTGCCACCAACATCGGATGGCACCGCAGACCAGGCGCTGCTAATCTGTGGTACATGTCGCGAGCAGATCGCTGATCCCGAACTGGTGGATGTACATCATTGGCGCTGCTTGACTGAAAGTATGTGGAGCGAGTTGCCGGCGGTACAGGTCATGGCATGGCGACTGTTAACTCGTCTCAGTGTGAACGAGGCATGGGCGCAGGATTTGCTCGATACGCTGTTTCTCGAAGAAGATGTCCAGACGTGGGCCGAAGCTGAAGCCAAAGAGGCGGATGCGGTGCTCAAGTATATCGATTGCAACGGTGCGCTTCTCGACGCCGGCGATACGGTGACGCTGGTTAAAGACCTTGTTGTCAAAGGCGGCGGTTTCACTGCAAAACGTGGCACTGCAGTGCGCCGTATCTTATTGGACCAAAAAAATGCGACGCAGATCGAAGGGCGTGTTAATGGTCAGCACATCGTGATTTTGGCGAAATATGTGAAGAAGGCGTAGGGGCTAAATTGCTGCTGGCTAGTCGTTTTACTGCGTGGTGTCGTTGCTTGCAACAGGCTCACTGTAATCCTCTGATGCTTGTTGCAAGCAACGACGCCAGCCACTGAATTACTGAGCTACCAACGCATCGAGCATCGCAAACAATACGGTTCGCATGTGCTCATAACTCGAGTCGGGCTCGGCGAGTATCCTATCGGCGTCTTGAATATAGGGGGCATTGACTAGTTCGTTGCGACCAGCCGCGATCAATAGCTCCAAGCTCTGTGGCGTCATCTCCATGTGGTATTGTAGCCCCAGCACGCGGTCTCTGTAGAGGAAGCCTTGATTCTCACAGGCGTCACTGAATGCGATGGGCTGTGCGCCTTCTGGAATTTCGAACGTATCGCCATGCCAGTGTAAAACGCGTAATTTGTCGGGG
>JABJQI010000209.1 GCA_018663485.1 Opitutia bacterium | reverse complement strand
CGGGCGTGTAGTCGGGGTCGGAACGGAGGTTGGATTCAGCGGCGGACTTTGGGTTGAGGCACTCTTGGATCTCGGCGTTGAGCACGGTGATGCCGCTGGTGCCGCGGTGCATGGGCGACATGACCTGAATGTCGCGAACGGCGTTAACCTTGTGGTGCTTGGGGATGTAATCGCGGGCCAAATACAAAATTGCTTGGACGCACTGCTTTGGAGTGTCGGCTTCGATGAAACTGAAGTCTTTGCTGGCATCGAGGTCGCGGAGGCTGCGGAAGGTTGAGCCTGGATGGGAATCACCCTTAAGGATTCCGTGCGCGGTCGTGACAATGCCACTTTCTTTACCTTGTCGGTAAATGGTATTGAGCCGAGTAACGGTGGCGGGCGGAGCGGCCATGAGATCGTCCAAGACATTGCCTGCGCCAACCGAAGGAAGCTGGTCAGCGTCGCCTACCAGTAGTAAATGTGCACTGCTCGGAACTGCTTGCAGCAGGCTGGCGGCGAGGCGGGTGTCGAGCATACTGGTTTCATCTAAAATCAGTAAGTCGCAGGGTAGTGGGTTTTCCTCGTTGTAAGTAAAGGTGCGCGAGGCGCCGTCGTATTTGAGTAGTCGATGGATCGTGCTTGCGGGTGCACCGGAGGCTTCTGCCAAGCGTTGCGCGGCTCGGCCAGTAGGCGACGCTAGCAGAATCCGGGTGCGCTTGGCGCGGAGGATGTCGACGACTGCGCGGAGGATGGTGGTTTTGCCTGTGCCAGGGCCACCAGTGATGATGGAGACTTTTGCAGTAAGTGTTTTGCGCAAGGCCTCCGCCTGTTGATCGGCAAACTCAAAACCAGCTTTTTGCTGCGCCCATAGGATCGCAGGCTCGACCTTGATTACAGGTAAAATCGATGCGGTGCTGTGAATTCGAGCGATCGCCTCGGCGATGCGTTTTTCCGCGCTGGCGGTACTGGGCATCTGACAGGCGGGGCCAAGATATTCGTTCTTTTCATCAAAGGCCTTAATTGGTAATAGTTTTTTGGCGTCGTTGAGCGCATAAATGCGGCGCTGAATATCGACAGGATCGACGCCGAGTAGCTTCGTGGCGTATTCGAGGATCATTTGTTCGGTGCCCAGTGTGTGCCCTTCATCTTCAAGGGTGCGCATAGTGTGGATGATGCCGGCGTCGATGCGTTCTTTGCAATTAGTCGGAAAGCCCAGGTTGAGGGCTATTTTGTCAGCGGTTTTGAAGCCAATGCGTTCGATGTCTTCGGCGAGCCGATAGGGCTCGTCTTGGAGGATTCGTTTGGCACCGCTGCCGTATTTTTTGACGAGTCGCACGCATTGGGACGGGGTGACGCCGTAGGTCTGCAGAAACATCATCACATCGCGCACCGCACTTTGATCGATTTGGCGCGTGTTTTGCCAATACCAGGGATTTCGTGAAGTCGGCCAGAGTTTTCGCTAATGATCTTTAGCGTGTCGGCGCCAAAGTGGTCGACGATTTTTTTGGCATAGGACTTACCAATACCTGGAATTAGGCCGCTGCCGAGGTATTTGCGGATGCCGTGCACGGAGGCAGGAAGCTGGGACTCGAAGCTGCCGACTTTGAACTGATCGCCGTGCGTGGTGTGGCGGGTCCATTGACCAATAAGCTTAAGCGTCTCGCCGCATTGTACGCCCGGGAGTGGACCAAGGATGGTAACGGGGCGCTTGCCGTTGGCGACGCTGACCTCGGCCACGCAATAGGCGTTCTCTTCGTTGAAGAAAATGATCCGTTCGAGGACGCCTGTGATGGATTCGTTTGAGTGGTTCTCTGGCATGGTTACGGGCTTTTTAACAGACCTACAGAAGTGTGACGGAAGGTCAATGCGAGTGTGGCTTCCCACGGAAAAGTCATTGCGAAGTGTAAGTGATTTTAAAATTAACTAGTGGAGTTTATTAAGAGAGAATGACCAGGGGCTGGCGGTGATCAAATAGGAGGTCGCGCAGGGTCTTGCGCGGCATCGATGCTAAAATTTAGGGGGTCGAGGCACGCCGCAGATCATATCGATTCCACCTGAAATGATGGGTACGGGTGCTTATTGAGATCTCTGAATGCGAAAGTCGCTAGTCGACGAGGAAGACAGCGTCAGCTTCTTGGACGATGACCACGATACGTCCGTCATCGAGTTCATACCCAGCGACTGTGCGTATGCTCTGTTCAGCTTTGGAGCCCATGGCAGCTCCTGCAAGTGCGCCTCCGAGTGCCCCAGCGATGATGACGAGTGTCACAACGATTCTCGCACTGCTGCCGGTACTGACCTCGACTGGTCGCGGTGCTGACATTATGGTGCCAATGGCAATCCCATCATTCGGCGGCATGTGCCTCGCACTACTGACGATATTTGTGGTTCCAGTGCTCTACTGCGGAATGGCTGAACTTTCGTTTAAAAGAGATCAGCGTGGGTGAAGTGAGGGTTGGATTATTCTTCTTCGCCCCAGAACTTCCACCATTTGCGACTGTGCGCTTCGCGTTGTTGTTGGCCGGTTTCTGAGCCTTTGCCTGCTTCTTTATGGATGGCGTCCGCCTTATCGCTATTATTGCTCTTGCCTGTTGTTTCTTCAACATCGTCATCATCAGCTGAATGCTTCGCTTCTTTTTCTTTCTTTTCCACTTTCTCCTGCTGGTTCTTTGATTTGACTGCGTCAGAGACCGAGTGGTGCGCATCAGATTGATTTTGAACCGTTTTTTGTTGGTCGGGTTTTCCGGCGTTATCGGGTTTTGCCCCGTGTAGACTGAAGGCGAAGAGAGATAGGTTGAGGGCGATGAGAATTATGTGTTTCATGGGTACACACGGTATGACGTTTCTGAAGAATCGCAAATGACCTAGCTTAGTTGAATATTGATGGTGCTCCGTGGTGGACATCGTCCGAATACTTCTTATTAAATGACTGCTATGAAATTGCAGCGCGCAGCGTTAACGATGTTGATCGTCTTTTTGAGTTTTTATTTGCTCTACTTGGGGCAGGCTCTGTTGTTGCCCCTCGTGATTGCTGGAGCGGTCGCTTATCTAATCAATATTTTGGCACATACAATTTGTCGGCTGCGTATTGGTCGTGTGTCGTTGCCTCGACCGATAGCCATGATTGTGG
>JABJQI010000107.1 GCA_018663485.1 Opitutia bacterium | reverse complement strand
TCTTCAAGACCAATCCGCATATCGTAGAGGTGGCTCGTTACGGCGGCAGTGGTATAGATCCACATGGAGAAGAGAGCAAACCACGAGAAAAATTGAACGACCGCCAGCTGCCTCATCGTTTTAGGCATGGCGTATAAATCATCCATAACGACGACTAGACCGTTTGATGACGCATCTTTGTTCTGAAGCACGACTGAGAGCAGAAGAAGTATCCCAAGCGCAACAAATCCACCAGTCACGATATAGAGCTCTTGTTCCCATCCCACAAAATAGACTGCGGCGGACAATAATACACCTACGATTAAAAAGATCGGCCCATGCTGCGCCTTCTTTTTCAAACGAAGCTCAGAAGCAGCAGCTTCGCCCGCGACTCGGTTACGCGCCGAAGACTCATCTTCAGCAGACTCGGATCCTTCGAAGGCCGCCAGTTCGTCAGGGCTGTATTCCTTACTTTTGACAACAGTCCAGAGCACAGCGGCGAAGAACACTGCTGCCCCTAGATAAAAAGACCATTTAACCGAATCTGGAATCACCCCCTCGGCTGCGACGTTGGACACCCCACACCAATTGGTTAACATATAGGGTAAAGCCGAAGCGATCACTGAGCCTGCACCAATAAAAAAGCTCTGCATCGCAAAGCCTCTGGTGCGCTGCTCAGAAGGCAGCACGTCGCCAACAAAAGCACGAAAAGGCTCCATAGATACATTGATAGACGCATCCATAATCCATAGCATACCAGCGGCCATCCAGAGGTAAGCAGAATTAGGCATGCCAATGAGCGCCATAGAGGCACAGACCGCTCCACCTAAAAAATAAGGCCGGCGGCGCCCGAGTTTACACCAGGTTCGATCACTAAAATATCCAACGATGGGCTGAACAATCAAACCAGTTAAAGGTGCGGCAATCCAGAGGAGCGGTATTGCATGCTTGTCGGCTCCGAGTGTTTCGAAGATACGACTCACATTGGCATTCTGCAGGGCAAAACCGAACTGGATGCCGAAAAATCCAAAGCTCATATTCCATATTTGCCAAAAAGAGAGACGGGGTTTGTTCATAGTAATTAGTCGCTTGAAGTAAAATATTAACGGGCAATAGGTAATGACAGAGCGGCCTGCCCTCGGCCACATGCACTGGTCAACTCGGAAAGCTCCGCAAGCGCTGTCAGCACATCGCTGTAACTCGTCATGCGCCAGCCCCAACTACCAGAGGATTGTCCCGGAGTATTCATGCGACCTTCGGATCCGAGTCCAATTAGATCCTGAATCGGAACAATCGTCGCCGCCGCATTGGATCGGTATAAGCTGCGAATAAAATCCTTATGTATCTCTGAACCGTCGGTGCCAAAATAGGCAAGCGCCTCGGCGCGCTCGGTGTCGATGTCGCTCTGCGTGCGAGTGCTCTCCTCACCAGCATCGCTGTTAAACCAACCAACTACCGTATCGTTATCATGTGTACCAGTATAGGCGACGCAGTGCTCGTCATAGACCTCCGGCAAAAAAGTTCCCTTCATCTCATCAGATCCAAACGCGAATTGCTCAATCCGTATACCCGGCAATTGAAAGTCGTCCCGCAGCGCAATGACTCCGTCTGTAATCACTCCCAAGTCCTCAGCAATCACCGGCAAGGGCAAGCCCCAGTCTTCCACAAATAAATTAAAGACCTCACGCCCCGGCGCTGCGATCCAACGACCATCTTCCGCAGTCTCCGCACCGCCTAAAATCTCCCAACACGCTTCAAAGCCACGGAAGTGATCTATGCGAACGACATCCACCCAATTCAATATCTTGCGCAAGCGCTTACGCCACCAAGAAAAACCATCCGAACGATGCACATCCCAAGCGTAAAGAGGATTACCCCACAGTTGCCCAGTTTCCGAAAAATAGTCGGGCGGCACACCAGCCACGACCGAAGGGCTGCCATCATCGTTCAGGCGGAACAACCCACGCTCGCACCAAACATCCGCACTGTCATGCGCCACAAAAATTGGCAAATCCCCCACGATACAGATGTTCAAACGACGTGCTGTGGCACGCACCGAATCCCACTGCTCGCGCAATAAAAATTGCTCGAAACGCACCTGCTCCAACTCCACATCCAAATCGTGCACTGCCTGTGCCAGCGCGCCAGGTTCACGCTGCCGAAGCGGCTCCGGCCAATCCGTCCACGCCACTCCGCCGAAACTCGCCTTGAGTGCACTATACAATGCGAAACCTTCCAGCCAGTCGCTCTCGGCCGTGACAAACGCATCATATTTAAGGCGCAACGGATCACCCCTATCCAATTCAAAAAAACGAACTGCCGCACGGGCTGACAATTCTGTCTTATTGCGATAGACCGCAGTAAAATCGACAACCGATCGATTCTCTAATTCGAACGAGCGTAATTCGATTTCGTCAATCAAGCCACGGGCATGCAAATCCTCTGGGCTGAGGAACACGGGGTTGGCCGCGAACGCAGACAGCCCTTGATAGGGCGAGTCTCCATAACCAGCAGGATTAAGCGGTAAAATCTGCCAAACAGTCTGCCCATTTTGGGCCAACAGCTCCAACCAAGCAATTGCGGATGGTCCAAAGTCGCCGACGCCATACTGATTCGGCAGTGAGGTCGGATGCACGAGCAAGCCGCAGTCTTTATTAAAAAGTGGTTTTGCTGAAAATGATGTCATTATAACTGCCTCTCCTGCCGTGAAATTTGCAAGGCCCCAAAATAGGCATTACTTTTACCGCCGTTCAGATTAAACAAGGCAAAGCCGTTGAGCTGCGGATCCAATGTCACAGTCTCCCCCCCTATAGGCTCAGCTTGCTTCAGCGTTCGTCCAATGAAGTGATGCACCACATTATCGCTCAAAGTCGTCAGCTGTAAATCATAGCGCCCCGCAGCACCAATCGTTACACCGACCTCAACCCCTTCTGGGTCGAGAAACACTCGGGTATTGAAGCGCGCATCCGCATCCAAAATTTGGTATGTGCTCAGGCCTTCGATCAGCGCAAGCACCACGGCGCGACCCTCTCTCAATTCACTCAAGTCATTGATCGCCGTCTGCAGATGCAACGCGATGCCGACACTGGAGGTTTTCTCCGAATCACGCTCAAACTTGCTGTTAAATCCATCAAATTCAAATCGCAGCGAAAACACATCACCTACATTTAAAGGCTGCTCAAACGAACGAAACGCGACCGTCTCTTCAAAGCCCGTGCCATTCGCAAAGATTCCGAACGCCTTATCCTCACGCGCCGTCTGCGCTAAGTCCGCCTCTTTGCCTGTCTCTGCGATAAAAAAACCGACATACTGCTCTTCCTCAGCTGCCGCATACTCAGGCGCAAACAAACGCCAATGACCAAATCCACGACCGCTCCAATCCCCTGTCCGCCATCCATCGTTGTAGGCCTCATAAAACGCCTCATCTTCACCAGCGATAAAACTCTGCGCAGCCACCGAGCTCACACTCAAAGCGAACGCATATGCGAGCACACAGACAAATGTCAGAGTTCTAGGGGTATAAGTCGCCATCAACATTAAGTTAAACATATCTTAGAAGGCCGCTTCGCAGACTGAAAACTTGCTCTCTACTTGACAGTTGAACTGGCCCAAATCCAAAAATACATAATTGATCAGCGGATAATGTAGGCATACGAAATTAATATCAAGATGGCGGTGTTCGTCACAAACGCCGTTTCAGTTTGATCGTCTGGGCTGAACGCAGTCAACCTTTCAACGCATGGCAGTCGGGACCTCTGGCACTACTGACTAGCCTACTACCCTTCGCCAAATGAAATCGAGCTAATACCGACGGCCTTCAGTGCGTTGAGCACGTTGACTACACTTTGCTGGTAAGTCTCTGGATCGGGTTGCAGAATCACCAGCGTCTTAAGGCCAGCGCGATCGGAGGACAGCTTGAGCTGCATCAAGGTACGCGTCAAATTCGGCAAAGCTCGGTTCCCAGGATTATCGGTCGGCATACCATTGAGTAGGATGGTGCCATCCAACAAGATATCAATATAGTGCTGCTCTGGCAGAGGCGTGCCTGGAGGCGCGGCCATACTGGATGGGAGTTTCACGCCCAGATCGGCCTCTTCTTTGATGATCGATGTGGTGACCATGAAGTAAATCAGCAGCAAGAAAACGATATCGATCATCGGAGTCAGATCGACGTTGTCTTCTGGAATCTGTAGCCTGCGTGCTTTCATGGAGAGTGTTATTTGTCGCTTTGGAAGGTGGCGAATACGACATTGGGTACCCCACCCTCCGCCGCCGCCGCGAAGACTTTACGCACTTCTTTAAACGGCACCATGGCATCGGCGCGAATATACACTTTGAGACCGGATTGAGTGGCGCTGCCTTGAGCGATCAAAGGAGCAATATCTTCGAGTATGACTGATTGTGGCCCAAAAAAAATCGAGCCATCGTTTTTCAAGGTCACAGTCATTCGTGCGCCACGATTTTCGGGAATCGTCGCGGCGTCGGCAATCGGCACCGAGATCGGCACCATTTGCTGAACCTGCATTTTAGCGACCGTCATGAAGAAGACAATTAGCAGAAAGACGATATCGATCATCGGAGTCAGATCCGGAAGGTCGATAGTGTCTTCTATAGCGCGAGGTTTCATATTTTTTTTGCGGTATAACGCTATCAATTAAGCAGATTTATTCGACTCATCGACCATGCCGTGCTTGGCCATCAGTCGGGTCATCGAACCGATCTGTTCATAAATCCCAGACGACGCAGCCATGTATTTGTTTTTAAAATAAAAATAAGCCATCAATGCGGGAATCGCAATCAGTAGGCCCGACGCAGTGGTGACCAGGGCTTCCGAAATATTGTTGGCCAACAACTCAGGCTTGCCGAGTCCTTGCGAGGCGATGTTGCGGAACGCCTTGACCATACCGCTGACCGTGCCGAGCAGTCCCATCATCGGCGAGACAGAGGCAATCACTTGCAAGTATTGCACAAATACGAGCGGCTTCGCTAGCACCTTACTGGCGCGCTCCTCCAATGCTTCGTTAACCGCCGATGAAGTGACGTGCCCCTCTTGCACGGTTTGAAAACCTAGCTCCAAGATAC
This sequence comes from Opitutia bacterium, assembly GCA_018663485.1. Taxonomy (GTDB): domain Bacteria; phylum Verrucomicrobiota; class Verrucomicrobiia; order Opitutales; family Coraliomargaritaceae; genus Lentimonas. The sequence goes on along the minus strand of JABJQI010000107.1, from coordinate 857 downwards.
TCGTCATATAACCTTCGTGCGCAGCGCAAGCCGCAAGCCCAGCGTCGGCATCTCGATTACTGATGGCTGCGCGCAGGTCGTCACGAGCTTCTGGTTGCGTGAAACGCGACTCCCGAATTAGTAAGCCACAATACGCAGCGAGCCCAACCAGTGCGACAGAGAACATCAGCAATGGATACATCGCCCAGCCACCTTGCTGGAACATCGTCCAGAGTGTAATCGCTTCCTCGGCGGGAACGGCCTCGACTACGACTTCGGTCTGTGCGCTTAGACATGAAGCCAGCGCAATGAACGCGACACTCGCAAACGAACGCGTGCGTAGATTCTGGGTGAGATAGTTAATTAATAGTTTCATAAAGTGGATACTTCAGGGGTTGTAATTTCGAGAGCTTTTAAACTTTGAGTCGCCCACGGTGTTTCTGAGAAAAGAATAGAGACTTCGCGGTGCGCGGCAATGGCAGCTTCGTGCATGCCCATCTCACCATAAAGAACTGCAACCGTGTAGAGCAATTCAGGATACCACGGATCGGTGGCAACGGCATAGGTTTTGCCCTCTGCAGCCGAACGCATCGCAGCAGCGAACGCTCCTTTGCGAATAGCCAGCCGCGCTTTAATCAATTCGCGCAAAGAATATCCCGGCGTGTTAACATCCATCTCCGGCAATTCATCCAAAAATACTTGCGGCACCAGATCGTGGCCTAGATAGAAACTACAATACGCTACCCACAAACGCGCTTGGATTTGATTCGGCCCTTCGTGTATCTGCACCTTCCGGTACAGCTCATAGGCTCTGACATACTCGCCTGCCTCGCGCCAATCATTAGCCAAGCGTAGATACACCTCAAGATGATCCTGCG
>JABJQI010000048.1 GCA_018663485.1 Opitutia bacterium | reverse complement strand
TATCGAGCTCGAAGCGCAGGCCGCCGCGACCAACGCGTAGGTCTGCGTGGTCCTAATTTTTAATTGATCAAATAGTGGCTCGTAACTTCCATCGTAAAGACCGCCTCTCCGCTCTCACGGAGATTAACGTGACGCCGTTGATCGATCTCGCGTTCGCCTTGCTGATTATTTTCATGGTCACCACGCCGCTGCTGGAGCAGACAATTGATGTGAATCTACCCGTGGAGGCGTCGAAATCGCAGTCCGACGAGCGCGAAGAGTTTCAGGCGATCACGCTCGATAAATCTGGCGACTACTATTGGAGCGATGAGAAAGTTTCGCCGCAACAACTTGGCGACTTACTCGATGCCATGGCGATGGACCCCGCGCCACCGGTGCTGAGCATTCGCGCAGACTCGGCGCTGCCGTACCAGAAGGTCATTACCGTGATCGATATGATCAAACAGCGGAAGCTCTCAAAAATTAGTTTGGATACCAAGGTTAAGTAGGCGCGATGGGCATTAAAAACAATCAGTCTTTGTGGTCCTCGGTGATCTTGCATGGCGCGCTGATTGTAGCATTGTTTTTATCGACGATTATCGAAGCTTTTTTGCCAAAGGAGAAACCGCACGTCTTCGAGATGGTGAGTCAGCCGAGCCCGTCGAATGCGCCGCAGAGTCCAAGCGCGCCGATCGACACGCCGCCGGACCTAGAGCTGCCAGATATGAAGCCGATTGATATTGCTGATCCAGGGCTGTCCAAGGCTGCGCCTGCGCCGCCGAAGCCAGTCGTGAAGCCTCGACCGCAGCCCACGCCGGTGAAGGCGACGCCCGAACCTTTGATCTCGGCGGCTGATTTCTTTAAGGAGAACCCTAAAAAGAATCCCAAGCCGCGCAAGTCGCAGCCAACGAGACCTGCTTATCAGGCACCCACAATCAATACCTCTAAAATTCAGCAAAATTTGCAGAACAACCTGCCGACCACGGTGCATGCGCCTTCGGGTAGTTTAACCGCGGCCGAGCGCACTGCCTTACAGCGCTATGGGGATCAATTGAATAGTCGTCTCAACCGCGCCTGGATCAAACCTGCGAACCTTGCCGGAGTGGGCTTGGTGGTGACTGTTGTGTTTGATGTCAGTAGTTCGGGACGCATCTCAAATATCCGCCTACGGCCAGCGTCGGGGAATCCCTCGTTCGATACATCTGTAAAAGCTGCATTTACTCAAGTCCGTTCCGGCGGCGTTACGCCCACCGGGCAGGGGCACAGCTTTACGATGTCGTTTAAGATGGTGGATTAGAGCAAGTGGTCCTTTTATTCCGACTAACACTGGGCGAGGGGAACCCGCGGACATTTGGGCGATGTCCCTCCAGCCTTGCTAGATCGTATAATAATGCTGTTTCACAGTGTTTTGAGGCAGTGTGCTGGCCTCTGCCTCTCAGTGCTTCGGCCCGCTTCTTCACTACCGGCTTCCCTTAGCCTAAGAGCATCCCACCAATCCGCGTTCTCCATGCGTTTGCAATGAAATTAGCATTTGGCTTGACGTCAAGCTAAATTGCGTTGAAGTAGTAATGCATGGCAAAAATTTATCAGAACTCCGGACCGCACCTCTTCCTGTTACTGTGGAAGGCATCGCACGCGGTGAATGGGTATAGTCAGAAGAGCATTACTGCCGCGGGCTTGGGATCATTGAGTGATTTCGCGGTCTTGGAATTGTTGCTGCATAAGGGCGCGCAGCCGGTCAACATTATCGGCGAGAAAATTTTACTGACCAGTGGCTCGATCACCACCGCAGTACAGCGCTTAGAGAAGCGCGGACTGGTGAACCGTGAGCGCAGCACGACAGATGCGCGTGTGGTGCTGGTGCACCTGACGGATCTCGGTCACGATTTGATCGAGCCCAGCTTTGAGGCGCATGCGCAAGATTTAAACAAGTTGTTTGACGTGCTGGACGAGTCAGAGCGCACGCAATTCGCCAACCTGATACGCAAAGTCGGGCAGCGCGCAGAAAAGCTGTAACGCTGCCCTTTAAGCATGAGTCTTGACGCCAAGTTTATCCTTCAAGCAAGCTACGCCATCCATTATGAGAATCAACGAAACACTCCTCAAAACAAGTAATCAGATCGCGCTCCTACCAATTCGTATTGGCGTCGGGGCAAGCATGGCAGCGCATGGCGCGCAAAAGCTATTCGGTTGGTTTGGCGGCTATGGGCTTAAAGGGACTGGACAGTTTTTCGCGGAAAACCTCGGCTTAAAGCCGGGGGTATTGATGGCTGCGTTGGCAGGTGGCGCTGAATTTTTTGGCGGGCTGTTGTTGCTGGTCGGTTTGCTGACCCGCTTGGCTGGCGTGTCGCTGGTCGTCACGATGGTCGTTGCGATTATTGCGACCTGTAACGGGGTGTTTTTCGCTCAAAATGGGGGGGTTGAATATCCACTGATGCTATTGCTCGTGTGCCTGACTTTTGTGATCGCTGGTGGCGGCGCATATTCAGTCGATCGCAAGTTGTCAGAGTCACAGGGCTAGGGTCGCGATTCGCCATGAATGAGTACTGATCCAATGGTTGGCGATAAGGGCCTGCAGACCTGCGACACTTTCCGGTGAATGACGCGCACTCCACCTTGACATCCGCTCTCGAAGCGCAAGCGTGCTGAGCCGCTATGTCACCTCCATTCAAATCACCTCCAGACTTTGACCGCAGCTTTCTGCTGGAACTAGCTGGGGGGCTGGTCTTCAAGCAAGCCGAGCGCTTATTTGAGGCGGGCGCGGTGACAGCGGTAGCCTGGGAGAGCCCGATCCTGACGGGTACGGTTACCGGCATCGACGATACGTACCAACCGAAGCTGAATCTGCGCTCGACTGTTTTTGCGGTCAACCATTGCAACTGTCTGGAAGGCCGCCGGCGCAAGGTTTGTGCGCATGCGATTGCCATTGCGCTGCACTATGAAGCGCTCAAACACGAACAGGCTCATGCAGCACAGCCACATCCTGATTTCGTGGCGGAACCCGAGCCAGAGCCCGAAGCAGCCAAGTCGCGCGGTGTGCGTTCGATCAAGCTGTCAGCTGCCGGTGATACGTTGCGCATGCTAGTGTTTTTACCGCCCAACTTGGAAGCGGCGGGCGAACGCGATGCCATTGTGGTGAAGCTGGATGCTGCTGCTGGTCGCGAGATCGTGCCGCTCAACCAACTCAACTCGACGCGCAATTATACTGCGTCCGTACCGCAACAAGCTGCGTTGGCTTTGGTCGAATCGTGGTGCGGTGGTAAGCTGGCGAGTCTGTTGCAACTGACTGGTGGTCGCCTGCGCCGTCTACTGGCGACACTCACCGACGAGCCAACGGTGTATTGGGTCAAAAAGCCCAATGCCCCGATTGAGTGGCAAGACGGCGAGTTGCCCGGCGTGCATGAATTTCTCAAACAAGCAGATCCGTCCGAAGGCGACGAGGATGAGACAGAGGTAGTTGCTGTGCCTGACGAGCCAAAGCGGCCGATTTTGAGCCGTACTATTAGCCTGCGAGAAAAATCGAAGCCCAACCTGCGGCGCATCGCTGAAGCTCGTGCGCAAGGTACGTGGAAGAGGCGTCCGGGGGATTATCCAGTCGCGAAGGCGGTTGCGGATTCGATGGAGCAATGCGCCACTAATCGGGTGGTGGTGGATGGATCTCCCAACTTTTTGGCGATCCGATTGCCGGCGGGCCGCGATGATTATTCAATTAAACCGTTACGTAACATTTTAAAGCTAGAGGGCTTCATGCTCGAGCCGTCGAATCGAAAATGGTGGCTACGAGATCGGCATAAGACGCTCAATTTCCTCGCCGCGCACTGGAAGGCGCTGCGGGAGCAATGGCGCGCGCAATTTACCGATGGTTTCGAGGAAAAACTCGCACATGTGCAGCTTGCTGAGCCGGCGATCGAAACCAAGGAGGTGGACGGCCGCTTTGCGCTGGAGGTGACGCTCTGCAAAGAGGGCGATGAGGCGGATCTACGTCGCGCGATCGCGACTGGTCGCAGTTACGTCGAGAATGAGGGTTCGGACGCGCCAATCACATTACTGGATCGGGCTGCGGTCGAGCGCTTGCACCAGGTCGAGCGCTCAGTCTCCGGACAGGCGGATCGACCGTTCACGCCGACGTTTTCGGAGCGCTTGGATACGCAGGAGCTAGTCGATGTGGAAGATTTGCTAGACGAGCTGGTCGAGGGCTGGCGGCCGCCACAAGCATGGCAATCCCGCAGCCGTGCGCTCAAGCAAGTTGGTGCGCTCGAAGCTGCGCCAATCCGTCCGGGTTTTGATACGATTCTACGCACTTATCAACGCATCGGCGTGGCGTGGTTATGGCATTTGTATCGTCATGAGTTGGGCGGTATTCTGGCCGACGAAATGGGTCTAGGTAAAACGCTGCAGGCGCTTGGTTTGATCGAGTGTATTCGCAGCACCAACACCGCGGCGCTGCCGGCGCTGGTGGTGTGCCCCGCAAGTTTGGTGGAGAATTGGATACGTGAAGCTGGGCGCTTTGTGCCCGGCCTAAAGGTGGCGAAGCATCATGGGACTAAGCGGGCCAAAGAGCCAGTGGTACTTGAGGAGGTGGATATCGTGGTCACTTCCTACGGCACGCTTCGCCAGGATATTGAGATGCTCTCGACCATGGAATGGTCGGTCGTCATCGGCGATGAGGCGCAGCACATAAAGAATCGTCGTTCGCAGAATGCCAAGTCGCTGACCCGCCTGCACAGCAAAGGGCGCTTTTTACTGACTGGTACGCCAGTGGAGAACTCGCTCGACGATTTGCTCTCGCTGTTCGCTTTCCTGATGCCCGGTTATGTGACCAAGGCCACGGGGAAGCTCTCGCAGGAAGAACGCGAGTGGCATTCGCGCCGTCAGACCCAACGCGCGGCTGCTTACATTCTGCGCCGCACCAAGAAAGAAGTCGCGCCGGAGTTACCTGATAAGATCGAGAAGACTTTCTTCTGCGAACTCGGAGCGAAGCAAATGCGTTTCTATAATGACACGCTCGAAAAGACGCGTCGCGAAATCTCTAATTTGGAGATGGCAGGCGCGAATGCTGGACGCGTGCAGTTTGCCGCATTTACTGAGCTGTTGCGCTTACGTCAGGCCTGTGTCGATCCGCGCATTATCGACGACACCTTTCCGGCGGCCGATTCAGCCAAACTAGCGGCCTTCGACGAAGTACTCGATGAGTGTATTGATGCGGGCAGTCGTATCTTGGTGTTTTCCTCTTTTGTGACCGCGCTTAAGTTGCTTGCCCAGCATTTGACCGAGAAGGGCCACAAGTTCTGCTACCTCGACGGCAAGACCAAGAACCGGCTCGCGATGTGTGATACCTTTAATGAGGACGAAAGCATTCCAGTGTTTCTGATCTCACTCAAGGCAGGCGGCACGGGTCTCAATCTAACCGGCGCGGACACTGTGGTGCACTACGACCCGTGGTGGAATCCAGCAGCTGAGGCACAGGCGACTGACCGGGCGCACCGGATTGGGCAGGAGAGGGTGGTGACCAGCATTAAGCTGATCGCCGCGAACACGGTGGAAGAGAAGGTGATCGAACTGCAAGCGAAGAAGGCCGAGATCTTAAAGGAACTGTTCGAAGAGAGCGAAGCGGCCAACGCCAAGGTCAGCCTCGACGATATTAAAGACCTGTTGGCGTAAGGCGATAAATTGCACCCTATCTGATTTCCTCGGTAACTCTGCACTTGCAATCATATAAGAGCGTTATTGCATGTACGAAGTGCATACAGCACCCCATCTTTTAGCTGTCGCACGATTTAGATCTGTTTCTTGCGCGTGTGCCGTGCGAAAAAGCTCTAGGTCGGCTGTTGGCTTCTAAATAATTCAAACATTCCCTTACTATGATTCTAGCTTCTTTTCTAGCATTCACCGTTTTTGCTGCGGTGCTCACTTACTTTATTACGCGTAATTCGGAAAAAGCATCGTCGACAGGTTTTTTCCTCGGTGGTCGATCGCTGACTTTTCCAATCATTGCGGGTTCTCTGTTGCTTACGAATCTATCGACAGAGCAAATGGTCGGTTTGAATGGAGCCGCATTTAAAGATGGCTTGGCAGTGATGGCTTGGGAGGTGGTTGCGGTCATCGCTCTAGTCCTGATGGCATTGTTCTTTTTGCCAAAATTCCTTCGAGCTGGCATCACCACCGTGCCTCAATTTCTTGAAAATCGATTTGATCGCCGGACGCAGAGCGTGGCGAACATGGTCTTCTTATTGGCCTATGCTTTCTTGTTGATTCCAATTATTCTATATAGTGGTGCGGTCGGTCTGTCTCAGATGTTAGATTTGAAGTCGCTCACAGGCATCACTGAGCCAGTTACTTTCCTAGGTTCTATTTATCAGCCAGATACAGTCATCTTATGGATGACTGTTTTCATGATTGGTATCATGGGGGGGATTTATACACGCTTTGGCGGATTGAAGACACTTGCAGTGCTTGATACGATTAACGGCATTGGCTTGTTGGTTGGTGGTTTTATGATTGTTTGGTTTGCCTTTAATAAGGTGAGTGATGGCCAAGGAATCGTTGAGGGATGGAATATCTTGAAAGAGGCAAATCCCGAGCGTTTGAATTCGATTGGGACGAGTGACACGAGTGTCCCGTTCAGCACGCTGTTTACAGGTGTCGCATTGCTTAACTTGTTCTACTGGTGCACGAATCAACAAATCATCCAACGAACACTGGGAGCGAGTAGTCTCGCTGAAGGACAAAAGGGCGTTTTGCTGACAGCTGGTCTTAAATTGCTCGGCCCGATCTATCTCGTGATTCCCGGTATCATTGCGTATCATTTATTCGCTGCAGATGGTATCTCAAATGACCACGCTTATGGCACGCTCGTCCGAGAAGTGCTACCTCCTCAGTTCACTGGGTTCTTCGCCGCAGTGATGGTCGGTGCTATTTTGAGTTCCTTTAATGCTGCTTTGAACAGCACCTCTGCATTGTTCAGTCTCGGCTTTTATAAGCATGTTTTAAATCCGAAAGGTAGCGAAGAGCAGACCGTTCGTGCTGCTAAGATCTTTGTGGTTTGTATCGCGCTGGCTGCAATGTGTGTGGCACCTCTATTGGCAGGCCAAGATAGTATTTTTGGCTACTTACAGAACATGAATGCGATCTACTTTATCCCGATTTTCTCGGTCGTATTGGTAGGGATGCTGAATTCACGTGTCCCTAGTGTTGCAGCGTTTGTATCACTGATCTTGGGTCTTGTGCTAATTGCCGTCAAATATTTCGTCCCGGGTATGGGGGACGCGGTGGATAGCGTCTTTGTTTATAACTTCCACTTCCTCGGTTTTGTCTTCGTTCTGCTTTGCTTGACGATGGTTGTCTGGTCGAAGGTTGCGCCTCGTGAAACTGCGTGGGTTCTAGAAATGAGCACTCCGATTGATATGACTCCTTGGAAGGGTGCCAAGGTCGCGAGTGCGATCTTAGTGGTTGTTGTGATCTCGATCTACGCATTCTTTGCCTTGTAAGGCTGCTCGCGATCGTTGCCAGTAAAACCGAGCCTGAGTCTTAATTCTTCTAGCGGTCGTCTCTATTCTGAGGCGGCCGCTTTTTTTGTTTATCAAATAAATTGCTCAACTGCGGTGGTGCTCGCGGGCGATCCGGTTATATTCAAGATTCTGGTTAAAATAATCACCCCTCACATATCATTATGAAAACATCCATATCTATTCTCTCTTTGATCTCTGTTGCTGTCCTGCTTCCCGCATGTGGTAAGAAAGAGGCCGAAGTCCCTGCACCTGCTCCGGTTAAAGAGGACGTAGCGTCCACAGTCGTTGTCGCCGAGGCGATGGAAGAGGTGGATGCCATCGTCGAAGCCGCGCAAGAGGAAGTCGCCGAGACGATCGAAGCGGTCAAAGAAGAAGTTGAGGAGCTGCAAGCCGAGGCTGTCGCTGCGGTCGAAGAGGAGGTTGCTGAGATCCAGGCTGAAGCGATGGAGGAAGTCGCTGAAGTGATCGAGGAGGTTGAGCAAAAATTGACCGATGCTGCGTCTGATTCATTGAAAGATCAGGCTGCAAAATCAAAGACCGATGGACTGATTCCGCAGGCCGGATTTTAGGTTTAAGGAGTGAGGGCGACCCGCCCTCATGTGGATTAACATCGGCTCAACGTGGGCGACCCGCCCTCGTGTGCATTAACATCGGTTCAACGTGGGCGAGTCGCCCACACTCCTATAGGACACAAAAAAGGCAGCCAGAATTGGCTGCCTTTTGTTTGAAAGTGGGGAGGGACGCGGCGCTGCCGGCTTAGTTCTTCGTTTTCTTCGAGCTACGTGCGCTTGAGATCTCGTTTAAGCCACGGATCACGCGATTCTTGCCGCGGAAGAAGCGCACGTATTTATCCAGTAGTGTTTTCGAATTTTTGTCGAACGCTTCATCGCCGGCAAGGAAGAGCACGACGTTGACCGAAGGCACGGGCTTGTCGTGGTCTTCGTAGAGTTCGTCGATTAGGTTGCGGAAATATTTAGAAACGTCGCGGTCTTTGACCTGTTGGTGTCCTGGGCCATGTCCCGGATGATTAGTTTTCCACTTTAGCCCGAGTTCGTTGGCATTGGAGTAAACGCCATGCCGTTGATTCAAAACGCGTGGTGGCTGGCCTTTCTTTTTACGGTCGGCATCGATCTTCGCCATTGTGGCTTTAATCCTGGCCTGCATTTGAGGGACTTCGAGCTTATGTGCTGCCAACTGCTTGATGTAGTCGGGCTTTGCGATTTTGCGTTGCCACTCCTCTTTCATGCGTTCGCTTGCGGGTTTGATGACGGTTTCAAAGCCGCGGTGGTAACCGGTAATGAAAAAGATAGCATCCACATTTTGCTCAAGAGCCACTTGAGTGATGAAACAGGTTTCATTCCCTCGGTGGCCGTGTGGTAAGATCTTGTGCACTTCTTCATCAGGAAGGGTTTGTAGTTGCGGCTTTTTCGCAAGTCGGTTGCCTTCGAGTCCGACTTTGGTTGAGTCGGCATTGATAGGGTTGATCCATTGAATGAGTTGCTGGTGCACCTCTGAGCCTGCGGACACGAGTTGCGGCTTGAACAGCATCATCCTGGTGCGGTCTTGTAACATCACGTTAAACAGGGTGCCTGCCGACAGATTGCCGACCATGTCGGTGATTTCGTCTTTAATGATTTTGTAGCTGTTCAGGCCGCCTTTTTTATCGGTGACCATCTGGCGATTGGCATCGATCACAAATAGGATACGCTCGGCGCGCGACTTGAGGCCGAACACGCTGACATCGGACAAGCCCATGCCGATACTCCCGCGGGTGCCGCCAAGTAGGCTACCGCCGCCCATGCTACCGAGGCCGGTGCTGACGGTGAAGTTCTGCTCCATGTTCGGCAAATTAACGTCCACATTTGCCACTGCGATGTTCGCCACTGGCCGCATCGCTAGGTTTTGTGCCTGTTGCTGCTTGGGTTGCTGCGGTCTGATCTGAACTTTGACTGGTGGTGGTGGTTCTTCTTGCTCCACGACGGGCGGCTCTTCGAATTGCGCCTCTGAGGGGACGACATATTTGTAAATCGTAATACTTCCGAGAATCAGCCCCGCAAGCAGATGAATCGCTACGCTGATGAAGATGACCTTCAGCAGTAGCGGATTTATTTTTTTCTTTTTAGTCGGAGGAAGCATTTGAAAAAATTATAAGCGAGCGATTGTGGGGCACTCGACTTTGTTAGAGCGCGTATGCGGTGAACGAGACTTTGGTAATATCAGCCTTGGCACAGGCATTTAGTGCATCGATTGAACGCTGATGCGGCGAGTCCGGATCGGCCTGAATCTTGACCACGATATCATCGCCCACTCGGTCCGATGACATGCGTAGTCGGGTGAGCGTGGTAGAGAGACGTGCCATGACACGGTCATCCGAAGCGTCCATTGGTGCACCATTGAGGAGAATCAAGCCATTCGGAAAGATCTCGATGACATGCTCGCTGGGCAATTTGAGATTCTCAGCAGGTGGGGTCGCGCTGGGTAATTTGATTCCCACATCTGCCTCTTGTTGCAGCGGCAGAAACATGAAATAAACCAGCAGCAAGAACACGATGTCGATCATCGGTGTGATATCGACTTTATCTTCTGATTCTAAAACTTTGTTAACAGCAGCCACAGTTTAATTTTTATTGGAGGCAAAAATAAGGTCAGAGATGCCTGCTTCAGCGCAGGCCTCCATGACGCGGTTGACATGACGGTGTGCCGTTTTCGCATCAGCTCGAAGAAACACCTTCAAAGAGGGCTGAGCCGCGCGTCCGGTCGCTAATGCTTGGGGCAGTGCTTCGTAGCTGATTGGAGTGGAGCCGAGATAGGCCTGGCCGCTGATATCAACGGAGATGTATTGGCGTTCGCCTGGTTCTTCTGGGATGCTCGACTGATTGGCATCCGGCAGCTTGAGCTCAATGAGTTCGGCGCTAATGAAGCTGATCAATGTCATGAAAAACGCGATGAGCAGGAACACGATGTCAATCATCGGAGTCAGTTCAAACTCCGGATCAACTTCTTCTGGGGACCATGTTTTCATCGCTTAGTAATCGCAGGGGTTTGGATTAGCGATTGCTAATCGCAGTGCTGAGTGTGAATTGCAGGTCTCCCACCACACGCGCGACGCGAGAAGTAATCTTCCCGTATTTATTCTTAAAGAAGAAGAAGAAGAACATCGCAGGAATACCGACGATCATGCCGCTTGCGGTGGTGATCAAGGCTTCCGAAATATTACCCGCAAGCGCTTGAGCATTGGCAGCGCCTTCAGAGCCGATCACGTTGAAGGCCTTAACCATACCGGAGACGGTTCCGAGTAGTCCGACCATGGGGGCCAGTGATCCGATCACGGAAAGGTAGTTGATTAAGATGAATGGACTGGCGAGTTCTTCGGCCGAGGCTTCTTCGACCGCTTCTTTCACCTGTTCTGGGTTGTAGCGGTTGGTGTCGACACGGACCAAGCCGGCATGAATGATATTAGTCGAAGGGGCTGGGTTCTCATCGCAGATGGAGCGGGCTTTTTCGATATCTAGAGCTTGCAGCGCGGTATCGATCTCTGGCAGCACCGAAGGCTGCAGAATTTGATTCGGATTAATCGCCATAAAGTTGTACACGATCAGTCCGAATGCCGAGATTGACAGGAGTGTGAGTGGATACATGGCCCAGCCGCCATTCTTATACATGTCGATCAGAGATTGATCGCCCGCAGCAGCCTCAGCAGCAGCTGCCTCTTCGGCGGTCTCGACTGACTCGACGCTTGCTTGTTCAGTTTGTGCACTAAGGGATGTGGTTATTGTCCATTGCGTGATGACGGCAAACAGCGCGAGCGCAGCAAAGGAAGGGAGGAGGCGGAACTTTGATAGTTTCATGACGGTTTGGTATTAAAGACTGAGGTTTGAGTGTGTTGTTATTTTGCGAAGTGATGGATTAACTGCTTGGAGGCGCGGGCTCTGGCTTTGGTAGTTTGCTGAGTGATTCGGCGGCACGCGTAGCCCATGGTGAATCGGGATAAAGCACCGTGATTTCGAACCAGACATTCCGTGCGGCAGTCGGATCTTTGGCTTGTTTGTAGCAATCGCCGATTAAGTAGAGCATTTCTGGCACCCAGACGTAAGAAGTTTGCGCGCGCACAAAACCGCGCGTGAGCACGTCGAGGGCTTGGCCGTACTGCTTGTTGCGGTGCTCACGCGAGCCTTGCAGCAATTTGTAGAGTGAAAATAAGCGATCATTCGGCGCTGGCTCTTGCATGCTGTCGATCATTGGAGAGGCTTCATCGACTCGGTCGGCCAGCACCAAACTGTAGGCCAGCCACATACGCACATTCTTGCGCACATTCTCAGGGACAGAACTTTCGATTTCCTTGTACAGTGGAATCACTGCCTCATATTCACCTGCACCACGTAGGGCATCGGCCGCATTGACGACTTCGGAGATGTTGGAAGTGTACGCGCCACTTTTAGGCAGTTGACCAGCGATTCGTCCCGCTGCTTTGAACGCTTCCTCTGCGAGATACGCATTCATCAATTGGATGCTCAGTTGGCTATATTTGATATCGACCTTATCGAGGGCGATGCGACTGAGCAGATCGTCTGCTTC
>JABJQI010000114.1 GCA_018663485.1 Opitutia bacterium | reverse complement strand
CCGGCATGCGTCCGCTATACCAGGGGGGCATCATGCGATGCAATTCTTTGTTATACGGAGTCGGCGGACCGCCTCCCACGACATGCGTCTTCTGCGCACGCGCCGGATGATTGCCACTCATGATCGCGCAACGCGTCGGCGCACAAGTCGGTGCCGGCGAGTAGGCCTGCCAAAACAGCACGCCCTGTTTCGCCAATGCATCGATATTCGGCGTCTCCATCGGCGACGGCTCGTCGATATCGTAGCACTTCACATCCTGCCAGCCGAGGTCGTCGGTGAGCAGCAAAATCACATTTGGCTGAGCCGGACGGCGATCCGTCACGGCAGTTGCAATGCCCGAAAGCAGCACAACAGCACATAATGTTGCAGGTAATATACGCATCATAATTTCCTTGAGTCTAAAAGTGAATTGGCAGTGCGCATTGAACGCATATCTCCTGTTAAAACCTTAGCGGCTATATACCAGTCGCTAGACGAGTTAAAAAAAGGCCGCGCCTCTCAGCGCGGCCTTTAACCCTAATAGAACTTTATAAACTAACGACGACGGCGAACCATAACGGCCCCCAGAGCCAGTAATCCACCGATCAGCGCACAGGTGCCGGGCTCGGGAATCGCTGTCACATCAAGATACACATCATCTGTAGTGAAATCATAACGAAGCTCGGTCGTATAACTCCCGGTGTCAAAACCATCAATCGACTCAGACAGCGCTTCAGTATCACCCACAATGTTAGCTGACTCAAATAGCAAGAAGGAGTCTGTCCCTCCCAGATAATCAGTGCCATCAATGGCAATATTGAGACTCGAAAAGCTAATATACGATCCGGCGCTAACCACAGTTCCGACACCAGTCGCATCAAATTCGAAGCCAAAATTAATAGTGCGACCGAGGCTAGTATTCAAGCGATCTACCTGAACCGCATTACCAATATCACCGATAATATTGATAGTCGCAGTATTGGTATTCGATCCTACTAATTGACCTCCAGTAAGATTAAGCGTGCCACCGGCGACATTCACAGTCAAATCTTCTAGAGTCAACAGATCGTTCGCCCCAGCACCATTCGAGGTGAACGAACCATCAGAGATGTTTATTTGGCCGTTCTGACCTAAAACACCACCATCAAACACATCCCTTGAACCCGTGCGACCATCGACATATGCACCAGTGCCTGATACATCAAGGGAACCAGTAGCGCCAATGACCAAAGCACCATTATTCGTCAAAGTGCCGCCACTAATGTCTACAGCACCTGTAGATGTCACATTATAAGCAGTCGTGAGAGACCCCGTGGTAATCGAGCCAGCCTGAACACTCAATGCGGAACTATGTGCAGCCTTGTTGGTATTTGCGACTTGCAGAGCGCCACCAAATGTAATCGCCGAGTTAACCACAATAGTCTTGTTCTGATTAATAATCGGGCTGTCAGTAGAAGTCGGAAGTCCACCCGTAACGCCACCGGGAAATGTCGCCCAGCCATTGGCCGCCGTGTTATCCCAGTTTCCTCCGGCTGCATTCCCATAGACGAATGTATCCGCGTTCAACGCAGTGAAGGAAAGCAGGCCAACGCCCGCGGTAGTAATAGTCTTTTTCATGTTCATAGTATAGGTCATTGTGTGTCTATTAAGGGTTAAAGATCATCGTGCGTAGCAATACACATTGATCTCGAATTGAAAGTATACGCTAGTCCCTGAACTTTGAGCATCCCCCATACAGGGGAGAAGAGCCGTTTTTTTTATATTTTAGTGACTGATGGACACCTCTGAACAGAGCGTTTTGACGGGCGGGTTAGGTTGTTCCGTATATTCCATCATGAATGATTCGCTTTTCGCTTTTCACAGGTGCCCTTTATTCACGGGGCCAAACTTTAAGGCGGATTTTATTTTCTGCCTCTGAGCGGAACGGCCCAGGCGCAAGGTTGCCCGCATCCCGTTTTTTGCCAAAATAGTCGGTATTGATTCGATACGGCGTGCCATTGCGATCTTCAAACGGCGCATTCGAGATTGTAGCTCGGCCGAGCAACTCAGAAGTCACCAGCGGACGCACGGGCTGCTGCCACGACGGCTCGGTGGCCATTTCCAGCCACCAGCCACCCTCGGTTTCCGTCAACGTCAAACCGGGATCAAAGCCCTTTTTAACGACCGCAGTTCGGTCCTGTTTAGAGGGCATGGCCCCGGCGAGATAGACGTTACTGTCCGCTTCGATTTTAAAACCATGTTCATCATACACAGCCAGTGCCTTCGCTTTGACAAACAGGTTATTGAAGTAGCGATCATCATCCTGATCCACTGTCACGCCGAACTGGTCAGTCAGCGGCTGCTCCAGCAGAGGAACAGGCACCGCAGCCGCGGCCATCTCAAAGTCGGCCATATAATTCTCCCACGCTGGCCCACCGCAGTTGACCCGCAGCGTTTGACCGGATCCCGCCACTTCGATCCCCGCAATACACGGATGCCCTTTCTCACGAATGAGCCCGATCTGCAGCACGCCGTTTTGAACTTTTACCTTTTCGGCTACCAGATCGTATGCGCGGTTTTTGCCGGCCTGCTCAAAAACATCGAGCCCGTCCGCCACAACAGCTCCTTGCACCGTCACCCCGAAGCGGCGCTTGCCGGACGCATCATAGAACGGCTCAACCAACTTAAGTGTCACATCGTATATTCCGTTCGCCACCTCTAACCGATAACCGGCGGTGTTATAGCGGACCGTCTGATAAACAGCATCCTGCTCCGTATTTTCAACTGGCGCTTTAAAGCGTGTGACCGCTCCGCCATCCGCTCCGAACCTTTCTTCGTCAGCAACCACCCCTTGAATCACCTCCGTGCTGTGCGGTTTAAAAAACGGCGTCGCGCGGCGAGCGAGGTTCGTCCAAATGGTCGGATTTCCGACAATCAGATTATGCACATAGGCTCCGCCACCGCTGGCATCGCGGATTCCGGAGGACGAGAGCAGAATGTTATTATCAATCAGCATTGGGCCGTGATTCATTTCGAACATCAGGTCGTTGCTGTTGTCGTGAAGAAGATTGCTGCTCACGCGGGCGCCCTGGCTCATCCAGTCGAGCCAGATCCCGCCCCAGTGCTCACAACGGTAGATGTGGTTGCCGGCGATCACGGTATCGATGGCGCCGTGTAGTTTGATGCCAGCAGTTTCGCAACCGCCATACTGATGATGCTGTCGAATCTCGTGAATTTCATTGCCGGTAATCGTCGAAAAGGCACTCCCGAGACTGCCGACGATTCCCGCCTGTCCGCAGTCGTGAATATGATTGTTGCGCACCAGATGACTCCCGATCGTCTCTTGGTTCCACCCCTTTTTCAGGGCAAGGCGTATTGAGCGGTAATAGTTGCGGGCATTATCAAATTCGTCGCCATGCTTGCCGAGCGTCAAGCCGGTGCAGGCCGAATAGCGAATCGTGTTGTTCTCGATAACCCAACCTTTCGACCAGTTTACGCCGATCAGACCAATCTGCTCAGCAGTCGGCGGCGACCATGGCGTAGCAGCCTGCTCCAGCGTAAAGCCGCGCACAGTGATGTAGTTGCGAAACGGCTCTTCCGGATAAAAGACCGACTGACGCACGTTGATTTCCACTAGCTCCTCATTCGGATCGATGCCCTGAAACTGCGCCCAAATTGTCGTGACTTGATCATCGACTTCCGCATACCAATAACCGAGATCATCCGTCGACGGCGGCGCTAACGGACGAGCCTTGAACACCAGCACAATCTTATGCCTGCCAGACAGCGGTCGACTCAGATTGCAGCTAAACACTTGAAAATGATGCCACTCCGCCGTCAGCCCTGCATTCACCTTGCCTAGCAACTCGCCTGTTGCGCTATCTTTCCGGATTTCCACGATACCGCCACCGATCGGCGACCCCGTGCTCAGCTGAAATTTCCCCGTGGCTTCCTCTCCAAAGTCCACGCCGTCAAACGCCAACCAATCACCATCCTTCAGCGGGCCGAGAGAGCGCTTACCACCCTTCTCCACAACATCAATCTCACCACTCATTGCGGAGGCATCAACCGCATCAACCGTCGATATGCCCTGAACACGCAGAAATTCGCAAGTCATCAGCTCTTCGCCACCCGGGCCTTCATCCTCGACGCCAGTCACCGCGGACTTGCGCGGAGCCTCTTTGAGCCAGTGGCCGTTCAGATAAACCGCGCCAGTGTGATACGGCTGGCGAGCCTCATACCAGTCGCCATGGATCAGATCGCTGTATGGATTGAAATCACCGAAATAACGATTCGGCAGTGACACCGCCCAAACGTCGCCGTCCAGCAGTTTCCAGCCTTTGATAATTTCAGACCCCTTGATCGTCACCTTCTCACCGGTCGCGGCCTGATAAACAATGCGTTTTTCATCGGACGTGCCGCCACGCGGCGGATTGATGCGTTCACGATAAACACCCTCATGAACCATAATCACATCGCCTGGCTGCGCCTTGGCGGCGGCGGCCGAAATGGTTTTGAAAGGCTTACGTTTGGAGCCCTCATTTAAATCAACCCCATTGGGGGACACATGATATTCCACCGCTAGCAAAGATCCGGCGGCCAACATGCTCGCAACAACTAAATTCGATTTCAGGACAGCCCTGAAAAGTCTGTTTTGACGACGCACGTTAGGTTCTTTCATCGTTTTAATAATTAATAGATATTGGCAAAACGATACAGTATAGGATTTTTCCTCAAACAAGCCTATCCCCCATACAGGGGACAAAAGCCGTTTTTTTTTTTACATTTTTTAGCGACTTAGTGTGAAAGTCTGTTTGAACAAAGCCTGTCGTGCTGACTTGCTTAAAGAACTACAGCTGAACCCCAAAGTCTCGACAACGGCCAATGAGCCTTAGGACATTAGTGATGCCATTCAGCCAAAACCTTCTTTAGCCTCTGATGAAAAAAATCCCATCCACACTGGCATACGCATTTGTATTACTGTGTGCATTGAGCACGCAGCTCACTGCCACAACACAGTCTGGAAAATCAATCAAGCACTGGACAGTATCACATTTAGAAGAGCGCCTCGCCGAAATCGACAATGAGTTGCCACAACTCTCGCAGTTAAGTCTGCGTGGTGGTGTCGGCGCCATCGGTTATCGGTCGACCTGGTGGCAGGACTCTGAGGACAACACATGGATCGAGGTCCAGCTGGATCATACCGTTTCGATCGATTGTGTCGTGCTAGCCCCCACCATCTGGCGCACGTCCAAAGATGGCTTTCAAGCAGATGCCTTCCCACCCGCATTCCGTATCTTGGCAGGCACCGAGAATGACCCGAAGGGGCAAGTCGTGGCGGAGTTTGACGAACACGACACTCACCTTCCCCGCATTGCGCCGCTCGTCATCCCCATCGAGCCGATGCGCGCCGCTTGGGTGCGACTAGAGGCCACGCAGCTTTCCACACGCTATTACGACAATTACCCCTGCTTACAACTCGCCGAATTCTTTATTTTCAGTGGCACGGAAAATGTCGCCCTCCACCAAACCGTCCGCGCCTCATCCAATGTAACCGGAGTCGGCGGAGCGTGGGATCAACGCTATCTCGTCGATGGGCATAGCCCTTATCTGATGCACTCAGGTCGTGGCATGCATAGCCAACCTTTTAAAACCGAAACCGGTGAGCGGCCGCCCTTAACCATCGACCTTGAGGACAACTACCCGATCTCGCGCATACGCCTACATGCACTCGAACAAGACGATACCGTGCCCCAAGTGTCCGCCGGAGGATTAGGCATCCCAGAGCACCTAAAAATATGGGGAGCAACGGATGCGCCATTCACTGATCCCATCCTATTGTTCAATTATCGAAAAAACAGTATTTACGACAGTGGCCCCTTCATCGAATTCACCTTTCCCGAACAACATGTGCGCTTCGTCCAACTGCTCGCACAGGAAGATAACAACTCGATGCCGCTCAAATCGATTGCGAACAGAATCGGCTTTGCCGAAGTGGAGCTGCTTTCCCGCGGGAAAAACGTTGCAGAAGGTAAGCCTGCGCAGATGGAGTATACACAGCTGGAATGGATGCGACCATTAAGCGCCTTAACCGACGGCAGCAACCTCTACGGGAAATTATTGCCCATCCGCAAATGGCTCGAAGAACTCGCCCTAAGGCACGAACTGCAAACAGAACGCCCGTTGATAGTCGCAGAACTCAGCCAACGCTACGCACAGCAAAAACAAAGACTCCGACTGATGACCTCCCTCGCGGTGGCCGCGGTATTGATCGTCGTATTTCTAATACTGATCGAGCGCAACCTGAGACTGAAACTGGTGGTCCGCACACGAAAACGGATCGCCGCCAATCTACACGATGAACTCGGCGCCAACCTGCACGCGATTGGAATGCTCTGCCGTCAAGCCGACCAGGCCAAGCAGCCACCCGAGATGCAGTCGACCATTTTAACACGGGTTCGCGACATTGCCGAACGCACCAGTGAGTCAACGCGCCACTGCACCAATTTACTCGAATCCAATATCATCGGTGAAAATCTAGCGGAGGAGCTCAAACGAGACGCCTCCCGCTTGCTGGACGGACTGGAGCATCATATCGAATTTCAGGGAGAAGCGCACTTCCAACGATTGAAAAACCGCCGCCGGATCGACCTGATCCTATTCCATAAAGAATGCCTCGCCAATATCGTGCGCCACTCTCAGGCCACTCGCGTCGACACCCTCGTCTGTGCCACAAAAAAGGCGATAACTGTATCGATTACAGACAATGGCCAAGGCTCGCTCACCGAAGTGCCCGCCTCCTTGGCACGACGCGCCAAACTCATGCGAGCGCAGGCATCAATTGACCATCTCAGCAAAGATGGCACCGCCATCACACTGACACTTAAACTCCGCAGACTAGGCACGCTACGATGAAAGATCCAATCAAACTCATACTGATCGAAGACAACCGAGAGTATCGCTATGCCATCGAGCTGTCGCTGCAACAAGATCCTTTGATCTCATTAATGGGTCAGTATGGCACCGCCGAACTCGCACTGCGTGAACTCGAACCAGGCAGCGGTCGCCACCAATCACCAGACCTGATTCTACTCGACCTCCACCTCCCCAGCATGTCGGGGCATGAGACGATTCCCTGGCTGAAGAGATACACCCCAAATACAAAGATCATCGTGCTCACCCAATCTGACAAGGATGCGGATGTCATCAAAGCACTGAACCTGGGAGCCGAAGGTTATCTATTAAAATCCGCCATCATCGAGAACATCCGAGAAGCCATCCTCAACGTCATGCAAGGCGGCGGCGCACTCGACCCCAAAGTGATCCCAACGGTGCTCAACCAGTTCGAGGGCGACGCCAACACCGAGACTCCTGCTGTCTCCCTGACTCCCCGTGAATTAGAAATCCTAGCCCTACTCGCCGAAGGCCAGCAGAAAAAAGAGATCGCCAGCGAACTGAAGATTGGCCTCGAAACAGTCAGCACCCACATCAAGAACCTCTACCAGAAACTAGAAGTGCCCAACGCTCCCGCAGCCATCAGCAAGGCTTACCGCAGTGGCATTCTACACGCAAAAGAAGCCAGCAACACGCAGATCATTAAGTGATCAGATTAATAAAAAAATACGCATTTTACTTCGTTTTCAGGATAACAGACACAGGCTTAAGCCCATCAGACTCGGCCTTTAGGATAATCTCGCCCACCTAACGCGTGGTTTGCACCAACACGATGCAGAATCCATTGAAGGCCGAGCGTTTTTTCGTTCAGGAACAGTTCAACTTCATCGCAGTTGCTGTATACCCAAACAGGAATATTCTGTCCTTCTTTACCCGCCCAGTTCCAATGCGAAAAAACGTGCAAAACGGGCGCCCTCTGACCATGCGGAGGTATCGAGCCTCGCCGCCGTCATCTCTTTCGCCGATGCCTCAGCCCGCTCATCGAAATGGTAACGCCAACCGTCAACCCGCACACGGCCTTGAGCTGCTCAACGATCGGCTGGTATAAGCGATCGAAATCGAATCGCCGATGATCAACACATTCGGCAGGATTTTTTTAGACACGGTGCGTTGCCCCAGCGCATTCAAATCCTGCGTTGGCGTATAGAACTCGCCCGTCGATCCAATAATCTGCATGCAAGACAACCAGGCGATAAAGTCGTCCATCCACTGCGCGGAGTCTGTGCCCTTGCGGCCCAGCCAAAAGCCATGCCCACCCTTTTCATACAGCTTCAACTCGGTAGGTACGCCCTGCTGCTTTAATGCCTCATGCATCACCATGCTGTTTTGCGGCAATACCCCTTTGTCATCCTTAACTTGCAGCAGGAACATCGGCGAGGCGAATTCGCACCGCATTAAACACTAAAAAACCGCCCCTACTGAGGGGCGGTTTAAAAATACTCAGGGAGGGATTTGAACCCTCACGCCCTTGCGAGCACCACGACCTGAACGTGGCGTGTCTACCGTTTCACCACCTGAGCGGAAAGTCGAAGCTGGGAGAGAATGCGCGGCACGTGAGGCTGTCAACCATCAGATGATTAAAAATTACGCCTAAGCTCTTCGGGGCAGCGACGGTGCGCTCATCAAGGGCATAACCGTTGCCCTCCACTGATGCGGACGACACGGAGGTCGTCCCTGCCGATAACCTATTTCGCAGCTGCCTTGGAATTGATAAAGGCGGCGACGTCTTTCATCGCTTGCTCATCAGCAAGCACCATCGACATTGGGCGCATTTGCATGCCTTCGATGTCTTTAGGATGCGTGCCACGCACACCAGATTTATAATTCTGCAGCTGTCTGACGATGTACCAGTCCTGTAGGTTTTGCAGCGCGGGTGCATTCATCAGCTCATTGCCCGCGCCATCTGGTCCATGACAAGCCGCACAGAGTGCGTAGCTCGCAGCTCCCTTGGCGACATCACCGTCAAACGTCGCTAGCGGCGCGGTGACTGGTAGTTGTGCAATGTACGCAACCACTTCGTCGATCTTGGTTTCGTCAGCCAGCGTCATCGCCATTGCACGCATTTGCATGCCATGAGTATCATCTGGATGCGAACCGCGCACGCCTTCCTTATATTTAATTAACTGGCGTTTAAGGTACCAGTCATCTTGTCCCGCCAGTGCGGGTGCATTGAGAGCCGCGTTGCCTTCACCCTCAGCTCCGTGACAGGTCGAGCAAATCATATATGCGGATTTACCGGCAGCGTGTGTAATCGGATCGACTGCGACTGCGACTGCGGCGACGGGAACCTCTACAGTCGTATCGTGGCTGGCATCTGCGACTCCTTCGTGGCTAGCATCTGTGCCATGCGGCGCATCCGAACCAAAAAGAACAGCCTGTAACGGCAGGAACAACATAAACGCCAATAGGCCGGTGAAGAAAATGAAGTTAAAGCCTACAAGGAGCGAGCAAAACGACTCATCTGAGGCGCGGGTTTTAAGGTTTTTCGGTTGGATCATGATGCACCAACAGAAAGAAATTCAGTGGCATTCTGTCAAACACTATTCAGCTGGATATGATGCCAAATCATGCAACAGAAGCCGCTCTACTAAGCAGTATTAACTGCCCCGAAGGCGCGTGCTGATGTAATTCTAATCTTGGCTATAAAAACAACCGCTGACTATATTGAATCTATGACACTTGAAGAACGGTTATCCTATTATTTAGATCAAACTCCACAGATTGATGACTCTGCATACGTCGCTTCCGATGCGATTGTCCTAGGATCAACTAGCGTGGGTCGAAACGCCAGTATTTGGCATGGTTGTGTGCTACGCGCCGATATTAATAGTATTGAGATTGGTGAAGGCTCGAATGTGCAGGACGGCAGCGTCATCCACCTCGCGGACGACTATGGCGTAAAGGTTGGATCGTTTGTGACGATCGGCCACAAGTCGATGGTGCACGCCTGCACGATCGGCGATGAGTGCCTGATTGGGATGCATTCGACCATTCTCGATGGCGCGGTGATCGGCGCGCAATCGATCGTCGGTGCGGGCGCACTGGTGACCAAAGGCACACAAGTACCAGCCGGATCGCTGGTGCTCGGTTGTCCCGCCAAAGTCGTGCGGGCACTCAGCGACGAAGAGCGCGCCGGTCTGAAAGGCATGGCGGACAAGTATGTGATCGTGTCCCGCGCGCACAAACAGCGCCAAGCCTCGAACGATTAACACCGTGCCACTAGCACTGCCGCTTATTTTTCAAGGCTGACATTTTAAGCTAATGCGCATCGCGCAGCAGGAGCGTCTTCTGATCCGGCGGGCGCGGCATCGGTGCGGGACCCTCAAGTGTGGTCGAGGTGGCTGCGAATCGATGAACAAAAAAAATCCCCCAAGCGAACTTGGGGGATTGATTCAAAAACAGTTGCTGAGTTGCACCTAGAAGGCAGCCGTCACACCCAACACAATCGCATCGGTAGTCGCGTCTTGGTCTGACCAAGACTGATCGTTTTGAGCAACTCCATCAGGGCCAGGATTACCGCCACTCAAGAAGTTAAGCGGCACCCAACCGTCGACGTGAATGTATTCGGCAAACAGCTTGACGTTGGTATTCAAGAAATACGACGCACCCAAGACTAGCTGGTCCTGCTTTTCCCAGGGTGAACCGTCGTCACCGGCAATAAAGCGGCTGAACTCTGCAGATAACTCCACGTCATTCTTGAGACCGAAGTCAAAGCCATAACTGGCACCAAGGGTGAAGGTGGTATTCTTCTGCGCGGCAAATTCAGCAAATTCTGGATTAACAGGATTAAAGGTCCCAGGCCATTCGTCCAGCGTCTGCGCATATTCGGCGATCACATTTAGCTTGCCGTTGATGTACTTTAAATACGCGGCAACAGCGGGATTATCATCTGCGCAATCACCAAAGTGCTGCACCCCTGCACCACCACGCCCAGGCGCACCAGACGGAAGCTCTGGTACGAGTTCATAATCCTGACAATAAGCGGTGCCGTGCTGGTAGCTAAGCCCCGCCAACAGCGAGCTGTCGTCATCGAACTCGAAAGTATAATTAGCATCGAGAGCGAAGTTATTTAACTTCGACGGCACGGCACTGCCGTTCACCGAGGTGTTGGCATTACGAAACTGTGCGCCACCTTGCACTGCCATGGCACGCAGGTTGAGGTTATTGCCTTTATAGCCAACCTTGGCACCATAAGCGAGACCAGCAAATGAGTGCCAATTAGTCGAATTGGTAAACGGATTGACGGTGTCGTTGAGACCGAACGGAATGTCCATTTTGCCGATCGAGGCATAGAACGGCGAACTCGTCAGATCACCATACATTAAATAAGCGCGGCGCATATTTACATTGTTGCGCGCTAAGCCAGTGATCGTCGATCCAGAGGCAAAATTCTGCTCAGGGTTGTACAGCAATTCGGTGTACGCGGTCAGGCGATCAGTCACTCGACCGGTGATCTGCAAACTGACCGAATGAATCACCGCCTCTGAGACCTCGTTGCCAAATTGATTGGCAGAGGTCGGATGGCGCATCAGCCAGCCGAATTTCGAATCGGTATTCGACTTCTGGTAATTGGTCAGCACGGTAATGTTGCCACCCATGGTGACGCGGCTTTTCAAATCGCCATCACGCAAGGCCTCTAATTGGCGCAATTGCTTGGTGTTGGTATTCTCGGTGTGATCCAATACTTCATAGGTATACTCCGCGTTAGTGCCAATCAAACTCGCGAGGTCAATCGAGTCCGCGCTAGACTGCTCATTTCCTGCAACTCGGTTCTGCAAAGCAGACAGCTGGGCTTTGGCTTGTGTCGCTTCGGCTTCGGCGTTCAAGGTGCGCGTTTTAAGCTCTGCCACTTGCTTTTGTGTGGCTTTTAGCATCTCGAATAATTGCTCGTTGGTCGGCGCTTGACCGAGCACAACCGCTTGGGCGCACAATGCACTTATTAATAGAGATATCCTATTCTTCATTATTTTCTCCTTTATGAGCTTAGAAAAACAAACTAACCGCGAATTGTGGGCGCTAGTATTAAAGAATTTTACCTAAAAAAATATCAAATATAATAGATATTAATCATTTGTCGATAGTGGATTTACCTATGGTAAGACTCAATTATAGCGATTTTACCTGCCGATCGTCCTGCCGACACGAGCGACTCATCGCTCGACAGAAATCAGTGCCTCTGAGCTTGCAATTCAAACTCAAGTCTTTCTGTTAGCAACTTGCTATTGAGACTTATTCTCATGCAATGCTCACCCATGCGTTTAGATCAAATTAACAAAGACGGAACTTTTCGAGTCACGAAAGTGAACTGCGAGAACGAGAGCGTCGCCCGATTGATGGCGATGGGCTTGTTGCCGGGGCAAGTGGTTCGCCTCACGCATGAAGCACCTCTAGGCGACCCGATCGCAGTGGTCTTTCAGGGTTGCCATATGAGTCTACGCTTAATTGACGCAGCCGAGGTCGAAGTGGAGAAGATTTAGTATGTCCGAAGCACCATCAGAATTTCGCGTCGCGCTTATTGGTAATCCCAACACTGGCAAGACCTCGCTTTTTAATGCGCTCACTGGCATGCGTCAGCGTGTCGGCAACTACTCAGGCGTCACAGTCGAAAAGAAAATCGGGCGTTGGGCACTGAACCGCGACCAGGATGTACATTTGATCGACCTGCCAGGCACCTATAGTTTGAGCGCCAGCTCGCTGGACGAGCGGATCGCAGTCGATGTCTTGGCTGGGCGTGTCGATGGCCACCCTGCCCCCGATTTAATCATCGTGGTGGTGGATGTGGAGAATTTGCAGCGCAATCTGTTCCTCGCCTCACAGGCCTCCGAGTTAGGCGT
>JABJQI010000078.1 GCA_018663485.1 Opitutia bacterium | reverse complement strand
GGCCTCCATCGGTGCCACCGACCATCTCAACGCCACCGAGAAGCGTGCGCTGCACCTCGCGCAAAGCGCAGTGAAAGCCGCACCTTACTACAGGTTGGCAGTCGAACTCGCCGAAGAACTCACCAAATGGTCGATGAGCCTAGCAGAGAAAGATCAACGCCGTTTCATCATCTGCTCTGGCGGCGGCCCGGGGATTATGGAAGCGGCTAATCGCGGTGCACATAATGTCGGGGGCAAGTCAATCGGCCTCGGTATTAGCCTGCCGTTTGAGCAAGGTGTGAACGAATACGTCCCCGATGGGCTCCAATTCGAGTTCCACTATTTCTTTGTGCGTAAATACTGGTTTGTATTGCTGGCCAAAGCGCTGATCGCCTTCCCTGGTGGATTTGGCACCATGGATGAACTATTCGAAATACTCACATTGGTGCAGACCGGCAAAGTCTCCACAGCACCGCCGATCGTGCTGTTTGGCAGTGAATTTTGGAACGGTGCGGTCAACTTCGAAGGGCTAGTCGAATGGGGCACGATCTCAGCTGAAGACCTCGATTTGTTTAAAGTGGTCGATACTGTTGAAGAAGCACGTGATTATATCATCGAGCAACTAACAGCGCGATTCTTATCGTAGCGGCTGCTTAGCGATAGACGCGCTCACTATGCAGCGAGAGCAGCTTCACACTGACACAAAGCAAGCCATTGAGCGCAAGCCAATAGACAGGACTTTGAAAGATGAAGTCCACAAAAGCGTGCCCAAATGCCGTGCTGAGACCAATCATCAGCATCAGCGCGCTGAGGGCATTGCCCGACGCTCGAAACAGCAGGTTCCAGACCCAATAGCCGAAAATCAGCAGCAACATACCACAGCCAAGGAGCCCATACTCACAGAGAAACTGCACAACATCATTGTGCGCGTAGTGAAAGACCTTTCGACCAATCCAGCCACGCTTGGGATGATAACGCTGATAGTAAATCTCAGGGTAACTCTTCTGATACATCGGGAATATGTAGCGCCATGAACCCGCTCCCCAACCGAGCCACAACTCCTCTTGCGCCATCTCCCAAGTCACTTTGGTCGTGATCGCTCGCGAGTCTTCGTCAGCTGTTTGGATCGCTTCTTCTATATTACCGAAACGCGTCTCGATGTCTTGAATATCGACGTATTGAAACATCATATAGCCGCCACCACCCAGCAAAGACCCAATCAGCAGCGTCAAAAGAATCGAATTGCGCACTGAGTTCGAAAACAGCCAACGCGCAGCGGCCGCGAGACAGAAGCAGGCCATCATCACACCACCAAAAAGAATCCCGCCCCGCGAAAGCGCCAAACCAATCGACGTATACAGAACTGCCACAAATACAAAGAGTAGTAAGTACGGCCCACCACTCTGCCCGCGACGCTCTGCTTGATTGAAATGGTAAAAATAGAGCACGCCACAGGCGCAGATAATCAAGTTCAGATAGGCCACTCCCTCATTTCGATAGAAGAACGTGCCCCAAAAATTAAGGTTCGATGATCTCACTGTCCACAGCACCGCATCTGCGCCAGAGAACTTTTGCAATATCGCCACGATCGCCATGCACACACCACTGATCACCAAAGTCCACAGCAAGAGCACCGCACTGCTACGCCGACGCACCCCGACCCACAATCCGCAAACCAAAGTAAACGCCGCCGCGAAACTCGCCAACACGCGAAACGCATTCATCGGCACATAGCTGGTGTCGACCCCAGCAGGTAGCCAGCTCACAGACTCCACCTTCTCGACCCACCAGCCCCCGTCATCCCTCAGCAGCTCCCACGCAGGGTTTAGCCCCTGGATGCCAATATAGAACAGAAAAGCCAGCCCCAGCCAAAAGACTGGAAACTTCAGCAGGCGTTTTACATTTTGCTCATTTCCATGCTCACCGTCTGTCCCATTCCACTTCTGCGGCATCGGCACAACTGAAAATAGCCAGGTCAACAAGCCGCCTCCTAATAAAGTATGTAACGACCAGAGCTCTACACCTGCCAGCCCCCAAGCTGTAAAGGCCAACGTTAAGCCACCGACCGCAACAACCGCCCATTCACGGGGCGCAACAGATGGAGATCCCATAGCAATGCCTTATGAATAGCTCGGTTGGTAGGCATCGTGCAGACGCAGCAAACCCAACAGCTCGCCGCCCTCTGCGACTACTGGTAGCACCGAAATTTGTGAACTGCGATCTTCCATCATACGCACCGCGTCGCCCATGGGCACATTCGGCCGCGTCGAGATTGGAGATTTCGTCATGCAATCCCCCACTTTGAAATTCAGAATATCACCTTCCTGCGAAAGAATGCGGCGAATATCGCCATCCGTTATAATTCCAGCCAAGCCATTCGCCGCATCCACGATGCAAGCGGCCCCGAAAGGAAACTTCGTCATCCGAATCACCACTTCGCGCAGGGTTTCTTCAGCTTGCGCGCAGGCGACCTGATCGACCACGTGCATCACATCTGCCACTGTCATCAGAAGATTACGCCCAAGCTGTCCACCGGGATGAAAGCTCGCGAATTCCTCTTTGGTGAAATCACGCGCTTTAACCAATGCCGCAGCTAGGGCATCGCCAATCGCCAAGCTCACCGTTGAGCTTGACGTCGGCATTAAATTCAGCGGATCAGCCTCACGCTCGACACTGCCATCCAACACCACATCGGCTGCTGCCGCGATCGGAGAGTCCATGTTGCCGACAATCGCAATCACAGGAGACTTAAGTTTTTTAAACATCGGCATCAAGCGCAGCACCTCCGCCGTGCTGCCGCTCTTCGACAACACGATCGTCGGATCACCGGGCTGATACACACCCAGATCACCATGAATAGCCTCAGCCGCATGCAAGAACACTGAAGGGATACCACAACTCGATAAAGTCGCCGCCAGCTTCGTGCCGATGTGCCCAGACTTACCGATGCCACAAATTACCAACTTACTGCCGGACTTTAAGATCAAATCCAATGCGCGCTCAAAGGCAGCATCCAAACGCTCTGCCGCGATTTGGATTGCCGCCGCCTCCGCCTGCATTGATTGACGCCCTACATCGAGTCGACTGAGACCTAAATTACTCATAACCCAGAGCTAACTAGTTCCCAACAGAAGGTAAAGCACTTTGCCAAGCACATCTTGCGCGATTCAGCAGCGAGCCCGAAGGTCTATCGTGATGGCCAAGCCAGTTAGGTTTCTTTTATCAATCAGTTGCGCCACCATGGCCCTGATTCAAGATTGGCAAACGAGAGTCGGTCGATGATCTGCTGTGCATCAGCAACTAACTTCTAATTCCGCCAACCCACCGCTCTTTTGAGGATCATGCCACAACCGTCGTATACCACGCCAAGGCCAACAAACCCAAGGATAGTGCTCCGCAAGCAATTGACCAACGCTGCAAAAAGCAAAACCAGCGCTGCACACAGGCCCCCAGCACTCCGAAGGCGGTGCCACAGGCAAATCCACTAATATGCGCGGCGACATCTACATTCCCATCCCCAACTCCAAATAATCCTAACAAAGTCAGCCCACCAAACACAGGAATGAACCAACGCGGCAACGACAGCCGTTGGTATGGGTCTATAACGGCCGCCCAGATACCGACCCCCGTCAACAGACCCAAGGCGCCAAACACTGCAGTCGAGGCCCCAATCGAATAATGCACCACTGGATAATAAACTAGCGCATTGAGCACATTTCCAGCGATGCCGCTGAGCAACACTAGCAGCCAACCAGGACCTGCACCAAAAAAGCGACAGACAAAAAACGCAAAACCTAGGCCCGAAATTAAATTGGAGACCAAGTGCACCACATCTGCGTGCAAGGTCAGCGCAGTGACCGCTCGCCACCACTGCGAACCTTGGACCATGGCCACCGAATCCGCCTGTCCCACCGAGACAATGCCGGCGCTCCCTTGCCACACAAAGCAGGCGATTAATACCGCAGCATACAGAGCAAACGACAGCCAGCCGAAATCAAACTCCTGATACTCAAAGCGAGCACCACGGACGCGCCCAACCTCCAAGGCCGCCAATGCCTCGAACTCAGCACTAACCGCTGCGTACCGAATCTCCTCCACACAAATCACATAGCGCTCATCATGCAGAATCATCCAATACGCATTACCCATCGCCAAAATCGCCAGCCCGGCTTCTCCCGCTTTGACATAATCATCAAACACCGCCACCGCGACAAGCCCCTCATCCGGCTCAAAATCGACTAAACCATCCGGCAGCTCCTTACTTTCCATTGCTTTCAAGCTCGCCATATGGCGATTATGCGCTATTCTTCAGCACGCAATCAATCAATTAACGCAACACGTATATGATAAAAAAAATATTCCTATTCCTCGTAATTCTTGCAGTTGCCGCGGTGGCCGCGATTTATTTCCTCGGCTCAAGCACCTTGAATAAAGGCATTAAGACTGCTGTCGAAAAATTCGGCCCAGAAATCACTCAAACTCCCGTGCGTCTGGATGAGGTAAATCTTTCTTTTCTTTCCGGCAATGGCACACTCACCGGCCTCTACGTTGGCAACCCAGATGGCTATAAGAGCGAAAATATCTTCGCCCTCGGCCAAATCGAGGTCGATATTGATACTAGTACCATCCTTAGCGATGCGATCATCATTAACAAAATCATCATTAAGAAGCCTGAAATCAGCTACGAAAAGACACTGATGAGCTCTAACATCAAAGCACTGATGGAAAATATCGATGCTTTCACGAGTAGTGCAAACGAGAACGCGCCCGAATTAGAAGAAGCAGTTCCAGCAAAAGAAGGCTCCGCAAAGCAAGTCGTTATTAAACAGCTCGTCATTGAAGACGGCACCGTCTTTCTAGGCCTAATGGGCGCGGGCACAACCGTGCCACTCCCACGCATCGAGATGAATGACATTGGCGAAGACGGCAACAACAAGAGCATGCCCGAAATCATCGACCTCATCATTACCGAAGTGCTGACATCAATCGGCCCCGCTCTTGCAGGTACAGGCGACCTTGTCGGCGAAGGGGGCAAAGACGTACTCGAACAAGGCGAAGCTGCACTCGAGAAGGCGACCGACAGCATCAAAAGCCTGTTCGGCAATTAAACTCCCGCATGACACCCAAAGCTTTACCCACAAAAGCGCGGCTCATCTGAGACTGCGTTTTTTGTACATCATCAATTAGTGCGAAAAGGGCAAAGGAGGGAGGGCGACTCGCCCTCCTTCGCAGGCGCACTGCGTGAATGTGGGCGAGTCGCCCACACTCCTATCGCGATCAATTGCTCAAACAAGCCCCCGGTCACGGGTCCCTTGCCTCTTAGGTAAAACGACCTGTCGTTTCAATCGAGACTTCCCAATGAATCGATGATGAACCAAAAAAAGCCCGTCCAATTGGACGGGCTTTTGAAAGTGCATGATGAGAGGGACTATCCGTCCGTATCCTCTTTAGCTGGGGCTTCTTTTTTAACTGCCTTCTTAGCTGCTTTTTTAGCTGCCTTCTTAACTGTTTTTTTAGCGACCGTTTGAGTTGCTTCCGTTTCAGTTGCTTCCGCTTCCGTGACTTCCGTTTCAGTTGCTTCCGCTTCCGTTACTTCTGCTTCAACTTTGGTTGCCTTCTTAGCTGTTTTTTTAGCCGACTTCTTAGAGTAGCCCTCGTCGTTGCCGTCAATCAGTTCGATCAATGCCATTTCAGCAGCATCGCCAATACGTTGACCAACCTTATAGATACGTGTGTAGCCGCCATTTCGCTCGGTGAACTCGCTAGCGAGTTCATCAAACAGCTTAGCGACTGCTTTTTTGTCGCGAACACGAGCGATAGCCAAACGACGGAAGTGCAACTTGCGTGCAGTGTCGTTTGCAGCTTCTGCCTTCTTCGCGAAGGTAATGATCTTCTCGATGAAAGGACGAAGCGCCTTGGCTTTAGTTAATGTTGTTTGAATACGACCATGTGTGATGAGTGCAACGGAGAGGTTGCCCATCATGGCGGATAAATGAGGTGCGGAAACCCCGAGTGAATGTCTTCTTTTGCTGTGACGCATGTTCTAAATTACTTGTGCCTAAAAGGCGGGATTAAAGCTCAGTACCTTTTTCAAGGAGGCGCTCGTCGATTTTCATTCCCAAAGAGAGGCCAAGCTGTTCGAGCTTGTCTTTGATCTCGTTGAGGGACTTCTTGCCGAAGTTACGGTATTTAAGCATTTCTTGCTCAGATTTCATCGCAAGCTCACCAACTGTGGTAATGTTTGCGTTGTTCAAACAGTTAGCCGCACGGACAGAAAGTTCGATTTCGTTAACGCTCATGTTGAGCAGCTTACGCAGGCGATTTTGTTCTTCGCTGATTTCCTTGCTTTCGCTTTCGAACTCGATGTCTTCATTAGACACTTCATCAAAGACATCCATGTGGTGCTTAACGATTGCAGCACTCTGCTTGAGGGCATCATCCGGGGTGATACGTCCGTCTGTTGTGATCTCAAGAATAAGTTTATCGTAGTCCATCTCTTGTCCAACACGGGTGTTTTCGACAGAGTATTTCACGAGTTTGACAGGACTGAAGAGAGAATCGATAGCGATAACGCCGATCGGTTGATCATCTTTTTTGTTGTCATCACCTGCGCAATAACCACGGCCTACACGCACTTCGAGTTCAGCGAGGAAGCGCTGTTCTTTGTCGAGCGTGCAGATCACTTGGTCTGGATTTACGACCTGGATGTTAGCGTCGAGTTGAATGTCAGCCGCAGTAATAGGGCCTTCACGGTTAACGTCGATTACGAGGCTCGCGGTTTCACGACCTTCAGAAACGAGGAGAACTTGCTTCAAGTTGAGAACAATGTCGGTAACGTCTTCGACGATACCATCAATGCTCTGGAACTCATGCTGCACACCATCGATCTTGATCGATGAGATGGCTGCACCTTCGATGGAGCTGAGAAGTACACGACGGAGAGAATTCCCGATCGTGTGCCCGTAACCCGTTTCAAACGGCTCTGCCTGAAAAGTGGCAAAAGTGTCGGAAGCAGTTTCTTCGACTTTTACTAGCCGGTTTGGAAGTTCGAATTTTCCTAAGCGCTTTGGCATAATATGCTTTGTTTTAACTGATTACAATGAATTACTAATGTCTGACCAGAGAGGTCATAAACGAGAACTGACTATCGGCTGTAAAATTCAACGATGAGTTGAACGTTAATGCTATTTTCAGTTTCTTCTGTAGACGGAAGGCGGTTGATAGTTGCCTTGAGTGCGTCCGCATTGAGTGTTAACCACTCAGGGACGGTGCGACCTTGGCTCTCTTCCATGCTGCGTGTTGCAAGCTGGCGAGATGAGGTGCGCTCACGCACTTCGATTTCGTCGCCTTCCTTGACGATGAAAGAAGCGATGTCGGTCTTCTGGCCGTTCACGCAAATGTGGCCGTGACCAACAAACTGACGAGCTCCAGCGCGTGACTTTGCAAAGCCGAGGCGGTAGATAACACTGTCCAAACGTGTTTCGAGCATCTGGAGAAAGATCTCACCAGTTACGCCACGAGTGTTTTTAGCTTTTTCAAAAGTTAGACGGAATTGTTTTTCCGTGATGCCATACATGAAACGAAGCTTTTGCTTTTCGTTCAGGCCGACAGCGTATTCGCTAAATTTACGGCGCAGACGCGGGCCATGTTGACCAGGAGGGTGTGGCTTACGCTCGAATGCCTTAGTAGGCGCGAAAATAGCCTGACCGAAGCGGCGATTGATGCGAGTTGTTGGTCCAGTGTAACGGGACATAGTTTTATTCCTTAATAGGTTATCTGCAGACTAATTATATATATCTAGGTGGCAGTAGCACCTTAGACACGACGACGTTTAGGCGCACGGCAACCGTTATGAGGGACCGGAGTCACATCAATGATTTCGGTAACCACCATGCCTAAAGATTGAAGCGCACGCACAGCTGAGTCGCGTCCCATACCAGGGCCGTTCAGCTTAACGACGACCTCTTTCATACCGTGCGACATCGCGACACGACCTGCATCTTGCGTGACAACTTGTGCCGCGTATGCAGTTGATTTGCGCGAACCACGGAAGTTGCACTTGCCGGCACTTGACCAGGAAATGACATTACCGCGAGGATCGCTGAAAGTAACTTTAGTGTTATTGAAAGTAGCGAGTACATTAACAATACCGACGGTAATGTTTTTGCTGCCCTTGGCACGACGGATTTTAACACCATCGAGATCGCTCTTGAGAAGGTCCTCAGCAGTTTCTTGCTTCTTCACAGGTGCTTCGGCATCTGCCTCGACAGCTGCGTCAACAACTACTTTTTCTTCTTCTACAGATTTTGTTTCTTCTTCGCTCATAGGAAAGATGTCTTAGGTTACTTACGGACTGGCTTGACCGCGCCCTTGCGTGTACGGGCATTAGTTTTGGTGCGTTGGCCACGAACCGGAAGTCCACGCATGTGACGAACGCCACGATAGCTACGGATCGCCGAAAGGCGCTTTAAGTTGGCAGTGCGCTCACGACGGAGATCACCTTCAACGATGTATTGTTTCTCTGCAACCAAAGATGCGAGCTGATTGAGCTCCTCTTCGCTTAGATCACCGGCACGGCGATCCGCATCGAAACCAGACACTTCGACAATTGCCTTAGCGCGTGTTGGCCCGATGCCATAGATGTAACGAAGCGAGTACTCTAGCTTCTTGTTTGCGGGGATATCGACTCCAAGTATACGTGGCATGATAAAAGATGTTATATAGCCCGCGTGATTGCGGGAAAATGGTGATGAATAGCAGTTAAGTTTAGTTTGAAAAGTTAATTCTTCGGAATTGTTAAGATTTCCGGATCCGCGCCAGTGACGAGGACAGTGTGTTCGAAGTGGGCTGATGGCTTCCGATCGCGTGTTACAGCGGTCCAACCATCATCAAGCATCTCGATTGCAGCGCTACCAAGATTGATCATCGGCTCGATTGCGAGCGCCATACCAGGCTTGAGTAATGCACCGCTCCCGCGACGGCCATAGTTGGGAATCTGCGGCGCTTCATGCATCGTAGCGCCTACCCCATGTCCTACAAACTCGCGAACGATACCGTAGTTGTGACGCTTAATAAAGCGCTGCACAGCATTGGAAATATCACCCACTCGATTGCCAGCCCGTGCAAAAGTGATTGCATAGTCAAGTGCTTCGCGTGTGGCGTCAATGAGTGCTTGATTCTCATCCACAATAGGTGGAATCAAAACCGTGCGAGCATTATCGCCAATAAATCCGCGGTAACGAACCACTACATCGATGGAAACCACGTCGCCACCTTGAATGGCTCGGCGCATGTTTCCAATACCATGCACGATTTCTTCATTTACAGAAATGCAGGTATAAGCAGGAAAGACGTGTTCGCTGTTACGGTAATTGTAACAAGCGCTTTCAGCCCCCAATGCCTCGATGGCCTTGCGGCCGAGTTGATCGAGATCGTAGGTAGTCATCCCCTCACCGACGGCATCGACCAACTGCTTTAAGACAGTTGCTGCGATTTGGCAGGCTTCGCGAATCGATTGGATTTCTTCGTCGGAACGAATAGTTTTCATCGGTTTGCAGTACGGAGATTATTCAAAGAACAGGAAATGGAACGGAGAGGCAACTGAAACGAATGCATCTTCGGAGGTCAGTCGATCGACTGATGCTTAACTTAAGTTAAGAAAAAAGGATACAATCCCGAGAACAAAAAGAGCCACGGCAATAAACAAGAGCGGACGCCAAGCGGTCCAAAAATCTTGTAAGCCAGCGGAATCAACGAGTTGCTTATTGCGTGCAGCAGAACGACCACGAATCTTGCCTTTTTTGAGAAATCCGTCGTAATGGCGCTGCAACAAATAAGTTTCGATTTGACGCATGGTATCCAGTAAGACGCCGACCGTGATTAGCATACCAGTACCACCAAAGAAGACAGCAACTGAAAACGGGACATTATAAGTGAAGAGAAGGATATCAGGGAACAATGCGATCACAGTAAGTGAGAACGCGCCAAAAAGAGTGAGGCGAGTCATGATATGATCTAAGAACTTCGCAGTCGGCTCACCTGGGCGAACGCCTGGGATGTAACCACCATTCTTTTTCAAATCATCAGCGATCTGAACGGGCTTGAACATCATCGACACCCAGAAATAGCTGAATACGAAAATCAAGAGTCCAAAGACTAGGTAGTATGCCACCTCACCGCGACCAAGCGAATCGGCGACGTCGTTGAAGAAGCGCATTCCAGTCGCGGTGCCCAAGTAGCTGAGGATCTGCGTCGGAAACATCAGAATCGCAGAAGCAAAGATGACGGGCATGACGCCTGCATAATTAACCTTGAGCGGCAAAAACGAGCTCTGCCCGCCGTAAACCTTACGGCCAACTACACGCTTGGCATACTGAACCGGTATCTTGCGCTGCGCTTGAGTGATCGCTACGAGACCAGCAGTCACGGCAAACAACAGAAACAACATCAGCACACCTTCTGGAACGCCAAGTGCAGCACTTTCAGAGCCAACCGGCGCTACGAACATCTGGTAAGCAGATGCCACTGCAGCAGGAAGGCCAGAGATGATACTGATCGTGATCAACAGAGAGATCCCATTACCAATACCCTTCTCGGTTATCTGCTCACCGAGCCAAACCATGATCATAGAACCAGCAGTCAGGAAAATCGTGCCCGTAATTAGGAACTGAACCTGACCAGCGATCACGACCGGGCCATATGCCTCAGGGCTGAAACCTTGGCCAATGATGCTGCCCGGGTTGGTGCTGAGCGCAACCAAGAGGAGCAGACCCTGAACCACGCAGATCCCGAGAGTCAGGTAGCGCGTGTATTGATTGATCTTCTGACGTCCCACATCCCCTTCTTGCTGCAAACGCGCAATGACGGGAAAAACCGCGCCGACCAACTGCATGATGATCGAAGCGCTGATGTAAGGCATGATACCAAGCGCGAAGACCGCGCCATTCAGGAGCGCTCCGCCAGTGAACATGTTGTAGAGACCAACAAGACCACCACTTGCTGATGCCTGGTCCGCCATAAACTCGCGGATTGGACCAACGTTCATCCCAGGTAGCGGAATATTAGCCCCGACACGTGCGATGAAGAGCAGTGCCAGCGTGAAGAAAATCTTCTGGCGCAGCTCTGGAATCTTAAGAGAATTTGTAAAAGCAGAAAGCATGAGTGGTAACTCTATACGAAGCGGTTGAGAGATGGCGATTAAGCCTCTTCCTGTACATCGGCTACAGGACTAACTGCCTCAACGACCTTGCCGCCAGCAGCCTCGATAGCGCTTTTTGCAGAAGCAGATACCTTACAGACTGTTACTGTGTATGCCTTCGAAACTTCACCGTCGCCAAGCAACTTAACACCTTGCTTGTTGTCACGTATAAGACCGGCTGCGATCAAAGTCTCACGAGAGACGACGTCCCCCTCGAGCTTTGCAAGCTGGCCAAGGTTGACTAACTGGTAGCTAACCTTGAAATTGAAGTTATTGAAGCCACGACGTGGAAGCTTACGATAAAGTGGCATTTGACCACCTTCGAAGCCGATACGGATACCACCACCTGAACGAGCTTTTTGGCCCTTATGTCCCTTACCGGATGTTTTACCGTGACCACTACCTTCACCACGTCCAAGACGTTTGGTAGGATGGGTTGCCCCCTTGATTGTAGGAATGTTTTCGAGATTCATTATAATAATCCTTATGCTTCAGCTTTATCACCAAAGCGGACGTTTTTAATTTCCTCGTTCGAACGAAGCTGCACCAGTGCTGCCATTGTCGCCTTGACCATTGCAAGGTGATTGTTCGAGCCGAGAGACTTGGAAAGAATGTTCTTGATGCCGACAGACTCGAGAACCGCGCGGCAACCGCCACCTGCGATTACGCCGGTTCCGTCCGATGCCGGGCGAAGAAGTACTTTACCTCCGTCAGCTTCACCCATCACATGGTGTGGGATCGTGTCGCCGCGGAGTTTGATAGTAATTAGGTTCTTCTTGGCCTGTTCTGTGCCTTTACGGATCGCTTCAGGAACTTCCTTCGCTTTACCGTAACCGACTCCAACTTCACCTTTTTGATTACCTGTAACCACGAGTGCTGAGAAGCTGAAACGGCGTCCGCCCTTTACAACTTTAGCACACCGGTTGATGTGAACCACCTTTTCAACGTATTCTGGTGCTTCTTCTGGCTCGTTCTTCTGAGAGAATGATCTGTTTTGTCTGCTCATATGGTAACCTTAGAATTGTAGACCACCTTCACGGGCAGCTTCTGCAAATGATTTAACGCAACCGTGGTAGCGGCGACCGGAACGGTCAAAGACGACAGACTCAATGCCTGCTGCCTTTGCCTTCTCAGCAACTGTCTTACCGAGTGCGAGTGCACCTTCAGCGTTTGCTTTAAGAGTTGAATCTTTAGTAAGCGATGTAACGTAGACCATCGTGTGGCCTTTTACATCATCGATGCATTGCGCATAGATGTGCTTATTAGAGAATGTGACCGCGAGGCGAGGACGCTCGGCTGTGCCGTTGACCTTCTTGCGGATACGCCACTTACGGCGCTGTAAAAGAGATTTTTTCTTATCGAGTTTCATGTTATATATGCCTCAATTAAGCGGATTTCTTACCCTCCTTACGACGGACGTATTTACCGACGATGTGAACACCCTTGCCCTTATAAGGCTCGGCTGGGTAGTAATTAAAGATAGTCGCTGTAATTTCGCCAACCATGTGCTTGTCAGCACCTTCGATAGTTAGCTTTGTATTTTCAGCGATTTTTACGGTGATGCCTTCTGGGATAGTTAGGAGACATGGGTGTGAGTAACCAAGTGCAAGGTCAAGAACGTTGCCTGTGAGGACGGCACGGAAGCCGACGCCCTTCAGAACGATCTCTTTCTTGTAGCCTTCGACAACGCCAACCACCATGTTGTTGATGATGGAACGGACAGTGCCGAACATTGCTTTGGCGTGACGGCTGCTGTCCGCAGGAGTCACTCTGATTTCATTATCGACTAACTCGATGTTCGTAGAACGATCAAAAGTCTTTTCGAGTTTACCCTTAGGGCCTTCGACGCGGACAGTCTGACCATCAATGGTCACAGATGCCTTATCAAGGACTGGGATAGGAAGTTTACCAATTCTGCTCATTGTAGTAGTCTCAGTATATTACCAAACTTTGCAGAGCACTTCACCGCCAACACCCAATTCACGGGCATCGCGGGCGCGCACTACGCCTTTGGAAGTTGTAAGGATTGCAACACCGAGGCCACCAAGCACACGAGGGATCTCAGTTGCACCGTAGTAGAGGCGACGACCTGGCTTGCTGTGACGCTCGATGCCAGTGATCGCAGGCGTGTTGCCGATGAACTTCAGAGTCAGTTCGATGGTCTTGAAACCGCGTGCATCTTTGCCTTCCGTGAAATCACGGATGTAGCCCTCTTGTTTAAGAATCGCTGCAATAGCGGCGCGCATTTTGGAATGCTGCGTAATGCAGACATCCTTGCGACCGGTGCTACCGTTGCGGATGATGGTGAGGAAATCACCGATTGTATCGTGAACTGCCATAGTCTAACTAATGGGTTTTCAGTGGGTGTAGTGAGCCTTGGTGAATTACCAAGACGATTTTGTCACACCAGGAATCTTGCCTTGTGTAGCAAGTTCGCGGAATGTAAGACGAGAGAGACCGAACTTACCGATGTAAGCACGTGGACGACCGGTGACTGAGCAACGGTTGCGAGCGCGGATCGGCGAGCTGTTTTTAGGAAGCTTAGTGAGCTTTGCTTGCGCCTTGTAAAACTCCTCATCTGGAGTTTCAGGGTTCGCAAGGATTGCTTTAAGACTTGCGCGCTTAGCAGCGAACTTCTCGATGAGACGGACGCGCTTGAGGTTACGTTGGATTGCTGATTTTTTAGCCATGAGAAATTTGGTCTGTTATGCTTGCGCTGCTTCCGCTTCTGCGGCTTCAGTTTCAGTGCTTGTCTTACGAAACGGCATCCCGAAGAGAGCGAGGAGCTCGCGACCTTCTTCATCATTCTTTGCACTCGTATTAATACAAATATCCATGCCGATTGTAGCGGTTGTGCCGTCGGAGCTAACTTCAGGGAAGATCGAATGATCGGATACACCTAAAGTATAGTTGCCTTGACCATCGAGCTTTGCAGGAACGCCACGAAAGTCACGAATCGCTGGAAGTGAAACTTGGATTAAGCGATTAAGGAACTCATACATGGCACGGCCACGAAGTGTCACTTTAACGCCAATCGGCTGTCCTTCACGGAGTTTGAAGTTAGAGATACTAAGCTTCGCTTTAGTGGTAACAGGACGTTGGCCAGCAATCTTACCGATCTCTTGGTTAACGTATAGAATGTGGTTCTTGTCATCAGTGGCACTAAAGCCTGAATTGATGACGATCTTCTTGATCGAAGGAACTTGGTGCTTATTAGCATAACCGAACTTCTTTGTGAGTTCAGAAACTACCTTTTCGGCGTATTGTGTCTTAAGTGCTGGTGTTTGCATCGGAGTTAAGTCGGATTTCTATCCCGGCTAGGTTTTGAATGGATTGACGATGTGATTTCGGAAAAAGTGCGTGAAAATGAGAAATTTACTCAGTCTGGCAAGCTTCCTTTTACTTAGCCTTCGCGTCGAATTTCTCAGCCAACACTACATTGGAGTAGTGAATCGGAGTTTCGCGCTCTACAGAACCCCCTTCGGGGTTCTCTTGAGACTTAGGGAGAAATTTAGTAATTTTGTTAACGCCCTCGATCACGACGCTCTTGCCTGCGTTAACAGAGAGAACTTTACCGCGCTTGCCCTTATGAGAGCCTGAGATGACGACAACTTCTTGTTCGCGTTTAATTGCTTTAGCCATAATTAGAGAACCTCCGGAGCTAGAGAGATGATTTTCATATATTTCGCACGGAGCTCACGAGCAACCGGTCCGAAAATACGTGTGCCTTTTGGATTACCATCCGGCGTAAGAATAACAACTGCGTTGTTGTCAAAACGAAGGTAGCTACCATCACCGCGGCGAATAGGAGCTTTTGTGCGCACTACTACAGCACGAACAACTTCACCCTTTTTAACGGACGAGTCTGTGGATGCGACCTTGATGTTGCAAACGATTACGTCTCCAACGTCAGCAGTGCGCTTGTTTTGTCCGAGGCGACGAATCATTTCCGCTTCCTTGGCACCTGTGTTATCCGCGATAAATACGCGGCTGTTCATCTGAATCATATCTAAATCTCCGTTGTACGGTTAAAAATAAACTACTTCGTTAAGTCGCGCTTATGCTTCGTCGCCGACTTTCGGTGCTCGCT
>JABJQI010000051.1 GCA_018663485.1 Opitutia bacterium | reverse complement strand
TTCATCCAGCGGTAAGGTCGGCACCTGAATCATCTGCTTCGGGATCTTATAATTAGCCAAGGCCGCTCGCAGCTCCTCTGCCCACTTGCGCGCATGACTCTGAGCCACCG
This sequence comes from Opitutia bacterium, assembly GCA_018663485.1. Lineage (GTDB taxonomy): Bacteria > Verrucomicrobiota > Verrucomicrobiia > Opitutales > Coraliomargaritaceae > Lentimonas. Next base: position 4,395 of record JABJQI010000051.1, on the reverse strand, counting down.
ACGGGACATAAAAAGCAAGTAACTTCTGCCCCCACTCAGAGTCGGGCCAACCGATCACCAACACCTGATCCACTGCACCTGACTCAATAATCGCCCGCTCCACCTCCTGCGGATCGATCTTTTCACCACCGCTTACAATTAAACGATCACTGCGCCCGACGATATGCAGCCGTCCAAGCGAATCGAAATAGCCTTCATCGTCGCTCAAATAGCCTAGCTTTGAAACGCCCCGAGCACGACCGTGGTAGCCCTTAAACATCGAACGCGCATTGATCCGAATATGCCCGGTTTCGCCGACTGGACACACGCTGCCATCATCAAGGACCACTTGAATCAAAGCATGACTCAATGCTCTGCCGGCATTGGTATTCCCAGCAATGAATTCATCTACTGGCAGCGCCGTGACCATCGCCGCCGTTTCAGTCATGCCATAGCTCAAGACCACCGGCAGTTTTAATTCCCGCGCGCGCGCCTCGACTGTCGCTGGTACTGCGGCACCGCCGACAAAAATGGCCCGCATCGTCAGCAATCGATCCGCGCTGCGCTGCTGCGCCATCAATCGCTGCAATTGTGTCGGCACCAGCGAAAGACACATCGAATCTGCGGCGAACACGGGGAAATCCCCCGCCTGCAGCGCTTTAAATTCGGGAAATGCGATTTGCCCTTCGGTCACAAACGAACGCACCAACTGCATCAACCCGCTGACGTGATATAAGGGCAGCACGCAGCAAGAATTGATCGGAGCTGAACCAATGAACGAGCTCAAGCCTTCGCACGCAGCCACCAAGGTGCTCCATTGGTGAATCGCAAACTTTACTCCGCCAGAGCTACCCCCTGTCGGAATCAAAATCGCCCCTGGCTTTAGGTGCTGAACCTCAGCCCGTGCTAATGTAGAGATTGGTGACTGACCAAAAATCACTGCGGGGTTGACCAAGTGCTCCACCTCTTGCCACTCGACGCGTCGCCACTTCGGATTTGCTAAGATCACTGGCACGCCCCTGTGCAACGCCGCAAAAAAGGCCGCCGCAAAGTGGAGCGGATCGTGCTCCAGAATCATTACGCCGCGCAGTTGCGCTTGCTCGCCGGCAAGTTCGATTTGCGCAACGCGGCGGAGCACCCGCCGAAATAAATTCTCCCCCGTGATACCTCTGATCCAATCACGCTTTAGCCTGTTTAGGTCTAGTTTGGCAGCTGTTTCCATATCATTTCAGGAGTCAATCGGATGCGTTCAACCGCACTGATAATAGGCGCAGATTTCTGCAAGGACAGGCCATCGGCAAACGCGTCTAAAGTATCAAACCCAATCGCTAGGTTGTAATCAGGTAATTGATCGGCAATTCGCAGCGTATTTTCCAGGCCGACTGCCGTCTCAAACACAGACGATATCACCACTCGCTCGGCCACCGGGCGCAGGCGCTCGACCAGCGCAGCAATGTCGCCCATCAACGCGGGCTTCACCACCAACGGCCCGCTCCATTCGCTCAACCACTGACATCCAGCCGCCGAATTTAACGACTCGTCCAAGGCGATCGGCACACCAAACGACTCAGCATACTTAGCCATCAATGACTCCCGCCCAACAGATAAGGGCTGCTCCAAATATTCAAGCTGATCGGCATACCGCTGTAAAACCCACAACCAACTCTCCAAGTCTGAAATACTGAATCCGCAATTCGCATCTAATCGGAAACGAGCCCCCGTCGGCAGCAGTGCCATCATCTTTTGAAACAACGTTTGCTCCACTTCAGCAAGATCCACTCCGACCTTCCATTTAAAAGTCTCATAGCCACGAGCCAGTTTAGTCCGTAACACTGGCAGCCCCGCAGCTCCAGCAGGCAACAGCGCCGCCACCTCATAATTGCGCCGACCAGCCGAGGCCGGATTCGCTAGCATCTGCCCCTGCGCTGAGCTCAAGCCAAAGGCGCAACACGGCAACGCTGCCCGCGCCGGCACATCATCTGCCAACTCTGAATCTGCCACCAAGCCCCATAAAAAGTCCTCTGCCTCTGCCAGTGTCTCACTGCCAAACTCCGAAATAGGCGCAATCTCGCCATATCCCACGCCTGATTCATCCTCCACGCGGACAATAAATCCTTCGCGCACCGACCACGCGCCACGCGCGGTGCGGAGCGGCTTCGCGAAGGTTCTCTGATAAGGTTGGAAAGAAAAGCGACGACCCATTTGCCCCAAACTGTCGTTTCTACTTGAGAAAAGACAATCTTTTGCTGCATTCAGTCTATGAAAGCACACGCAGCTCCCAGTCTCGCAGATTTCTATCAGCCCGCCGATCAGTTCTTTTACAGCAGCTTACCGACCGGCTTAACCTACGACGATATCTCGCTCGCCACGCTCTACTCCGATGTGCTGCCGCGACAGACCAATCTCGCTACCCGCATTTCCGACGCGCTGGAATTGCAGATCCCCATCATCTCGTCTGACATGGACACCGTGACCGAATCGAAGATGGCGATCCAGATGGCACTCAGCGGCGGCCTTGGACTCATTCACTACAACATGAGCGATGAGAAGCAGATTAAAGAAGTCGCCCGCGTAAAGAACCACATTCACGGCTTTATCCAAGAGCCAATCAAAATCGGCCCAGACCAGAAGATCGGGGAAGTGCTGGAATACATCGATTCCCGCGGCTTTGGCTTTAGTACCTTCCCCGTCGTGGATGCTGGCAACAAGCTCCTCGGCCTACTGCCTGGACGTGCCGTCAAACCACGCTACGCCGACCGCCTTGTCTCCGAGGCTATGACCCCACGCGAGCAAGTCTACTCGCTGACTGAGAAAGAAATGGGCCAAGACCCGATCAAAACTGCCGACGACTTTTTTACCAAGCACCTCGGCATTCACAAACTGCTCATCGTCGATGACAACGATTGCCTCCGTGGCCTCTTCACACTGAGCGATATCGAGCGCATCAGCGAAGAGTCCCATCAGTTGGTCAAGCCCGCCCGCGATGACCACTTCCGCCTTATGTGTGGCGCTGCCATTTCAGCACACCGCAAGACTGACGGCTCGCTTGATAAAGATCGTATCATCACCCACGTCGGCCAACTCGTCGACGAAGGTGCCGACGCCATCGCCGTCTCCACCGCACACGGATTTTCCAAAGGCGTAGGCGACTCCATTCGTATGTTACGCCAAGAATTTAAGGATCTGACCCTGATCGCGGGTAACGTCACCAGTGCCGAAGGCGTCGAATTCCTCGCCGATGCAGGTGCCAACTCGATTAAGATCGGCCAAGGCCCTGGCTCTATCTGCACCACCCGCATCGTCGCAGGTGTCGGCATCCCACAGATGACTGCGCTCTACGTCGCGTCGATCGCAGCTCGCAACAAGGGCGTCTCGATTCTCGCCGACGGTGGTATCACCAAATCGGGCGACATGGTCAAAGCGCTCACCCTCGCCGACGGCGTCATGTGCGGCAGCCTCCTCGCAGGTTGCCACGAATCACCCGGCCAGATCATCGAAATCAACGGCAAGCTCTACAAGCAATACCGCGGCATGGGCAGCAGCGCAGCGATGAAAGACGGCTCCGCCGCTCGCTACGGCCACGACCGCAAAGACGTCGCCTCCAAAGCAGCCGCCGAAGGTATTGAAGCACTTAAAGAATCCGCTGGCTCGCTGTCCGGAGTCCTCCGCGAACTGGTTGGCGGCATTCAATCCGGCATGGGCTATCTGGGTGCCGCCACACTCGCCGAGCTACACGCCAACGCTCGTTACATTCGTGTCAGCCCTGCAGGCCAGAAAGAATCTTCACCGCACGACGTGATCACCGTCAAAACCAGCGACCACGGCAACGACGGCGCCAAATAGTTACTCAAAAGCACTGGAGGGAAATGCTCCGTTATTTCCGCGCGCAGTTCTAGGTAGTCGCACCAGTGGCAACGACGGTGCGTTGCCCTCCAAAAAATAAACGCCTTCAACAGCTTCACAATTACAGATCCTCAGCTTTTTAAATAACATGCTCACACCATTTTCCTCCCAACTCATTGCCGACACTGGTATCTCTACTGGCGACGAAGGCAAAGGCCGCGTCATCCTCGAGATCGTCAATGAACTTCGCGACATCACCGGGCGTCAAGACGCAGTAGCAGCCGTCATGAAAGTCAACGGCGGCTCGAACTCGGGCCACACCGTAGCGGGTCTCAAGCTCAACCTCCTCCCTGGCGGTGTCGCTGATCCACATGTGCCACACCTGCCAATCGGTTGCGGTGTCGTCGCTGATCCGCGCAAGTTCCTTTGGGAAATCGCCTACGCCGAGCAGAACGGCCACGTCGCCCTCAAACGCCTCGCGATCGACGAGCGCTGCCTCGTTTCCGACGTCTGCCACCGCCTGCTCGACCTCGCCTTCGAAGACTATCGCGTGCACATCCTTAACGATGATCC
>JABJQI010000208.1 GCA_018663485.1 Opitutia bacterium | reverse complement strand
GCACCCGCTCAACATCCGCCAGCACATTGCCCGCAACATGCGCTTCTTGGTAAACGCGCGCAAGGAGGCCATGTTTGACCAATAAATCCTCCGCCTGGCGCGAATAGATTCCACAGCCCAGATGCTGCACATATTTACGCAGACGTTTGGCCAGGTCCACCGCAGTCGCATCGCAACCAACTAGATAAATCCCCTCTTCGACTTGCCGCTTATTAACCTGCCCGCCTAACTCCGCCAACAAATCATCCGCCGCACGACGACCATCGACCAACACCACCGCTTGCCCAAACAAGCCTTCGCGCTTCTGGTAGAACTCAATCAACTTCTGTACAAATTCATGCACCACGAAGCGTGGATAGCCGGACTTCATCGCATTTATGACCCGCGGATCATGCTCTTCGTAGCCGCGCACATCCTCCATCGTAGGTAGACTGCTAATGACTGCGTGCGGGCTGGCCGAAAACGGCTCACCCAGAGAAAAATGACGAAGGGAATTCATAGTGTTCATAAACTGAAAAGGCATAATTCCGATTTGGCGAGCATTGAGACCATGCCATCAGCATTCGCAAACTTGTAAATTTTGGTTACCGCATTCAGCAAAGACCTGCTAATATCTGCCATCTAGCCCTTATTTTACTAAGTTCAGATATAACCACCCAGCACGGCAGCCCAACAGCCTCTCATCGAAATACCGCTGCCTTTACAGAGCACACAAAATTTGTAAACTACGCTAAGACTACACACCACGTACTAAAATGCACATTACCCGCCGAGATTTTACCAAACAAGCCAGCCTCATTGCGCTGGGCAGCCTAGCCTGCGCACATCTGACAAAAGCCAATACAAGCTACACCGTACGAAAAGGCGATACCCTCGGGCACATTGCACAACGCCACGGCGTCAGTACCGCAAAGCTGCGTCATGCAAATAGCCTTTCCAGCGACCTAATCGGCGTCGGTCAAAAGTTAAAAATCCCGGCCCAAGACGGGGCAACAACAGCCGTCACGTCCGCTCGCAACCCCTACCTCGTTCAAGCAGGCGACACCCTCGGGCGCATCGCGCTCACCCACGGCATCAGCGTCAGTCAGCTAAAACGCGCCAACAATCTTTCTAGCGATGTGATTCACATCGGGCAAACACTGTATACCCCGGCGATCGTCAGCACGGAAGATCTTTTATCGCACGTCCGCGCTGCCACTTCCAAGATCGCTGTGCGGCGTCAGCACTGGCAACGTATCATCGTCCACCATAGCGCGATCAAATACGGCAATGCCAAAAAATACGACGCCGCGCATCGCCGGCGCGGCATGCAAAACGGCCTCGCCTACCATTTTTTAATCGGCAACGGCATCGACTCCGGCGACGGCGAGATCGAAATCGGCACCCGCTGGACCAAGCAATTACTCGGCGGCCACCTCAAGAGCTACCAGCTCAACCTTAGCGCGATTGGCATTTGTCTAGTCGGCAATTTTGAACAGACCCAGCCGAGTAAAAAGCAACTGGCAGCCTTCACTCAGCTCATGGACTGGCTGCAAGGTGATGTCTTAAAAAAGAACACCAAATTCGCTGGCCACCGTGAACTCAAGGGCGAACAAACCATCTGCCCAGGCAAGCACTTCCCCTTGGCAGCGATGCACGCGCGCTACGACTAGCGGCCACGCACCACGACCGCCACGACTGGTGCTAGGCATCGAAGTCGCCCCGCCCAAGCACTGACGGCGGCTAGCGCAGCAGTCAGTCTCCTTTTAAAAACCAACAGAGCGCGGCTTAACAGCCGCGCTCTTTTTTATGGTCCACACTGGAAGATAGTCATAGTCGAATAATATACCAGTGCTTCGCATCAAGGTGAGGACCCGCGAAAATCTGCCTTGGCCAAATGCCTCGCTGATGAAAATCAATGCCCTGATAAGCTAGCCAAAATATCGTTATTAAGCCCCCATCCGTCCAGTAGGGCCTTTACTCTAGGTCAGACGCGCTGTTGCGATTAAAAACTAGTGGAACTACCCCTGAGAACCATTGATGCCATAAAAAGGTTAAGCATAACTGGTTTAATTACCACTTATAGTTAAGTTAACAATACAGAAATGCTCAATGAAGAATCCACCACAGCCAAAGCGTCCCAGCACCCAATTGACTAAAATCACAACTTCTAAGGAAAGCGCAGAACCGCCCGCCTTGCCCTGCACGCGGATCATCGGCATCGGCGCCTCTGCGGGTGGGCTGGAAGCATTGGAACAATTCCTCAACGCCGTTCCACAAGCTAGCGGCATGGCATTTGTGATTATCCAACACATGGATCCGACACACAAAGGAATGATGCCAGAGCTGCTGCAGCGTACGACCGAAATAAAAATAATGGAGGCCGAGGATCGCACTACGGTGCTGCCGAATTGCGCTTATATCATTCCGCCCAACAAGGACATGTCCATCTTGCACGGCACCTTACACTTACTCGAACCGACAACGAAGCGGGGGCTGCGCCTGCCAATCGATTTTTTCTTCCGTTCTCTCGCACAGGATCAGATGGCTAAGAGTGTTGGTGTCATCCTATCAGGGATGGGTTCAGACGGCTGCTTGGGCCTTCGAGCGATCAAAGAGCAGGTCGGCCTAGTTCTAGTGCAGGATCCAGCAACCGCCAAATTCGACGGCATGCCGCGCAGCGCGATCGATGCCGGGCTGGCAGATATTATTGCTCCAGTAGAAGAACTGCCAAAAAAACTCATCGCTTGCCTGCAACGCAAAATGCACACCAGCCATGAAATAACACCGATCGCAGACTCAGAGCTCAGCGCACTAGAGAAAACGATCATCCTCCTGCGCGCGCAGACGGGGCACGACTTTTCTCTCTATAAACAAAACACTCTCTTCCGCCGAATCGAGCGCCGGATGAGTATCCACCAAATCGGTAATATAGCGACCTACGTCCGTTATTTACAGAAAAATGAGCAGGAGCTGGAGCTGCTCTTCAAAGAGCTACTGATTGGGGTCACTAACTTCTTTCGCGACAAGCCAGTCTGGGAG
>JABJQI010000206.1 GCA_018663485.1 Opitutia bacterium | reverse complement strand
GGTAAGACGCTTGGCACCGATCTGGACAAGGGTAAGTTTACCCTGCCGCTGCTGCTGTTGCTGGAGAAGTTGCCGGAGCAAGAGCGCGATGGCTTGATGGCGCGCTTTAAAGCGGGTGATCAGACGGTCTCTGCTGATTTCATTAAGCGCTTACATGACTTTCCTATTTTTGAAGAAGTGGTTGCCACTTTTGAGGCCGAGCTGAGTAAGGCGACCGCCGCGGTTGCGCCCTTCACGAACCTGCCTCCAGTGGCCAGTCTGCAGCAAATCGCGGAACTCGTGCGCGCCCAGCTGGGACGCATTCAATGAGGCTGAGATGTCACTGTTAGGCTAGTGTTGATTCTGAGAAAATCGATAACGCACTTGACTTGCATTAATTCCTGTGGCCGTTTCCACTGCTAATGTTTAAGAAACCGCAACTTTGTAGCGCACTCACCCGATCTGTTTCGGCTAGCCTTGCGCTATTGGTCTTGTTCTTGAACATGGCATTGGTCAGCCCGCAGGTTCACCAAGCGTTGCATACAGATTCCGCAGATCAATCGCATGCTTGCAGTGAGCATTCCCACGATGACGCGCCTGCGAACGATTGCGATCATTCCTGCGCAGTGGCACTATTTGGTCAAGGTGCGATTCCGTTGCAGCCCTTGGTCGAGTTGCCAGAACGTACTGATGTGATTATTGCGATTGTACCGCAGTCTGCGGAAATCGTCTGGTGTGGACAAGCACTGATACGGCGTTGTAGCCGTGCTCCCCCGATTGAAACGATTGTTTAGATAATACTCCGAGTGCTGGTAATTGCCAGTCTCGCTATACGTGTGCGCTGTTCGTTCACGTCCAAAACAATAACATTTTCAATCAATCCAATGAATCACTTTTTTCTTAAAAGCGGTGCACTAGTATGCATCGCACTGGGCTCGGCCCACATTATTAACGCAGAATCGTCCGAAGAGACGGTTTATCAACTCGACGATTACATCGTCTCCGCAGGTCCCAACCTGCGCTCAATCCGGGATTACGCTGCACCAGTCAATGTCGTGACTGCGCAAGAACTTACCCGCCAAAGTGGCAGCAGCCTGGGTGCCGTGCTCGATTGGCAACCCGGCGTGAGTAGCTCTTCCTTCGGTGCCGGCGCGAGCCGCCCGATCTTGCGTGGCTTTGATGGCCCGCGCGTCCGTATTTTGGATGCGGGTCTCGAGGCAATGGATGTTTCCGATACCAGCCCAGACCATGCAGTGACGCTTGAGCCACTGCTGACTGAACGTGTAGAAGTCCTGCGTGGCCCAAGTACATTGCTGTATGGCAGCTCCGCGATCGGCGGCGCAGTGAATGTCATCGGTAAAGAAATGCCGCGCCAACGAGTCGACCCGAAGGGCTACGAAGGTGCGCTTGAGGCGCGCCGCGATTCGGTTTCAGGTGGCGACACGCTTGCGGGTTATGCCACCGTTGGGGACGCTGATTGGGCACTGACTATTACCGCTGTAGATCGTGATGCGGATGATTACGAGATTCCTGGCGACGCGCAGGAGGACGATGCAGAAGGCGATACACGCGAAAACAGTTTCGTCGAAACGGAGCAGTACTCAGTGGGTGCCAGCTGGTTCTTCAGCGAAGACAATCGTATCGGCTTCAGCTTTTCCAATTATCAAACTCGCTACGGCGTGCCCGGCCATGGGCATGGTGATGATCACGCTGCCCCTGCTGCAGATGAAGAGGCGGTGGCGATTGACCTTGAGCGCAAGCGCTACGACATGGAGCTGGAGCTGGTCGACGTGAACGATTGGATCGAAGCCCTCCGCGTGCGCCTAGGCTACACCGATTACGCGCACTCCGAATTGGAAGGCGGTGAGGTTGGCACTGTCTTTGAACGCGAAGGTTGGGAGCTGCGGGCCGAAGCTGCGCACACTCCATGGTGGGTGATCGACGAAGGTGTGGTTGGCGTCCAAGTTTCGGATGTGGACTTCTCCGCGGAGGGCGCCGAAGCGTTTACACCGCAATCTACAACCAAGACGCAGGCGCTCTTTGTCAGCGAACATATCCACGGCGATGTGCTGCATTATGCAGTTCGGCGGGCGTATCGAGCGCACCGACATTAGCGAAGGTAAAGAACAGCGTGACTACGACGAGCTAGCGATCAGCCTCGCAGCCGGAGCGACCTGGCACATTGATGAGGCGAACTCGCTGGCATTGATGCTGCAACGTTCGCAGCGCAATCCGACTTCGACCGAGCTGTATGCTAAGGGTCCGCATTTTGCAACCAGTCAATATGAATTTGGTGATGCCGACTTGAAGCAGGAAACTGCGTATGGCGTGGACCTGACCTACCGTACGACACATGAAAACTGGCAAGCAGAAGTCTCGCTGTTCTACACCTACTTCGATGATTATATCTTTTCTGAGGAGCTGGGCTTTGAAACGGATGTAGATGGCATTAGAGAAGGGCAGACTGGTTTCGATGACGATGAAGCCTTACATACTTATCAATTCGATGCCATCGATGCCCAGTTCTACGGAATTGAGGCGCAGCTGGATTATACGCTGATTGAGAACGAGAGCAATCGTGTGTTGCTGAGCCTGATGGGCGATTGGGTGCATGCGACTAACGAAGATACGGGCGATGATCTGGCTCGGATTCCACCGATGCGCATTGGCTCGCGCCTCAGCTGGGCCACAGGCAACTGGGATTCTGGCGTTGAGCTGCGTTATGCTTTCGAGCAGGATAATACTGGACCGGAAGAAACATCGACGGACGATTACTTGAAATTAAACTTAGATGTGAATTACCGGTTGGACCTAGGGGATGGGATCACTGCAGTGCTTTTCGCACGTGCTGAGAATCTGCTCGACGAAGAGATTCGTCATCACACTTCCTTCGTTAAAGAGCAAGCTGCACTGCCGGGCCGCAATTTCACCATTGGTGCTCGCGTGGAGTTCTAAGCAAACGATTTAATTGGTCGTTGATTTAGCAACGCGGGGTTCCGAGAGGGCCCCGCGTTTTTGCTGATTGGATACGAGCAAGGCCCTGGAGCAGAGCGCTAGTAAATAAAAAATAATCATGCAGAGAGAAGCTGCATACCAAGTTCGAACGCATCGGGCATTTTGCGAACCATATTCAGCCAGAGCGATTCACTTCGTTCACTCGTTCACTGCGGCAAGACTATTCTTTAACTTACCAAGTCCGCGAACAAACAGAGCATTTTTGATCGATGTTGGAGGGATTGAGGTCTGAGCAAAGATGAAAGGTGGTGCCTAGTGCTTCATGTATCGGAGGTTCTGCGGGTATGAGTTGTGGGTTACGTGCAAACCATTTCTTTTAGGTAGGACGGCCACGCGCGACCTAATGTGCACAGGCACTGCGTCGACAAAGCTTATAATTGCGAATATGGCCACTTGCAAGGAATAGACCACCGAGGGTGTTGATCCATGCCGCAATGTTCAATGGTTGCCCTGCCTCGCCAAGACCGCCAACACAGTGCTGACAATGTGCGCCTGCCGCCAAGTCAGCGGCAGGTATATGGCTGCGCTCGTAGACTAGGGCTGAGATCAGGATGCATAGGCCGATTGCACTTAAAGCAAATACCCATTTATCTTTATGCTGACGGCAACCCATGAAGATGGCGAAACTTGTTGTTGGTATGACCAAATACAGCATCCATAAATGGAAATTATGGTGCACCAAAAATGAGGTTGCTATTATTGGCAACAAGACGATCGCCACAGGCGTGAGCAGGCAGTGAACCGCGCATACTGCTGCCATACTGATGGCGAGTTTATCAGCCCATCCGTGAGATTTACACTGTTCGGTCGGTGGTGTCATGGTAGTATGTCTTTGATGTAAGTCGCTTTCGATAAGGTCAACCTAAATTTGAGTCATTGCAAGCAGGCTCTGGCAGTTACCTCTGCTAGTTTACCCGCATTGCAGGACAGTGGTAACAATAGTCTGCCGATTATTGGGCTGCTTCCCAAGCTTTACGACGCTCATCGGAGAAGCCTGCAATACGGCCTTCGTCGAAGTCGATCATGTCCATCACGCTGTCGACAATGCCAATCATTTCAGGATGGCCCATGTTGGTCAGCGATTCGGCGAGGAATTCGCGGCCCATTGTAGTTTGTCCTTTGTGGGTGACTTCACGGTTCCACTCGATGGCGTTCAGATCGTCAGGAAAGAGCTCCCCCAGTAGGCAATCGAGTGCGATTTCATCGTCAGCCGCGGCTTCGACTGCGTCCAGCACTTGCTTCGGATCGATGCCGAGGTGCATCGACAGAAAGCGATCAAATCCGCGGCAGAAATTTTTCTGATAGGACTTAGGCAATTCACCGGCGAGGTGCTTATGGCATTTGGCAATAAAGCGTGGTAAGTGGAGCAGTCCGCAGGGATGTGCTTCAAAAGGAGAGGGGAGGTCGAAACATATTTCGCCGGTCGGGCCGAGATCTTGATCTGTCATGATGTGGGAATAAAAGTGCGATGTAGTGCGAATAGCGCGAAGGTGGTCTGCGAGATTTGTCGAGCAGACCCTTAAAGCGCAAGTGAAAGAACAAGCATGGGTGGTGCAAAGGTAAAAATTGTAGCTGCATGGCCAGCGGACTGACTGAAGCATGAATTTTCTAGGGGTATTTGTTTATTTTTGGTGAAGGGATCGCGTTTCCGAATTCGCAGTTAAGCCGCGACATCTCACGCCGGTTGGGATGGTTGCGGTAGGTTTAGACGGCGGCGTGGCGCCAAAAGGCATAATAACCAGACTTAGCCTGCCTTGTTTGCGTTGTTTAATAAAACAGTGATTGGAATAAGTTCGGGGTCTGGCATATCTGGTTGGATAGTTATGATCATACGCTTTATAAAAACACCGGTTGTACTCCTTACTTTGTTTGCTTGGTTAATGGCTGCTTCCAGTCTGTTGCGCGCGGCACCTAAGGTCGTGGGGGCTGTCGCAGTTGAGTTAATTGCCGAGACGACAGCGGTGGTGCCAGGCGAACGCTTTAATCTAGCATTGGATTTTAAGCTGGAGCCACATTGGCATCTTTACTGGAAGAACCCGGGCGCAAGCGGTCTGCCAGTGGAGATCGAATGGCAGCTGCCCGCAGGCTTGAGTGCTGGAGAAATTCAATGGCCGGCACCTGAGCGAATCGAGTTGGGGGGACTGATGAACTATGGCTACGAAGATGCGGTCACACTGATGGTGCCGATTGAGGTTGCGGAGGATTTGACACTAGGCGCGGTTATGCTGATTCAAGCGGAGGTTTCGTGGTTGGTCTGCGAGCAATTTTGTATGCCGGGCGATGCGACCCTGAGCCTTGAGTTACCGGTTCGATCTGAAGCGGGTAGCAGTACCGAGGCGCCTACGTTTGGCGCAGCTCGTGCGCGCTTGCCAGAATTGACTGCGCCGTGGCGCGTGTCGGCGGTGCTTGAAGGGCAGGAGCTGTTGTTGAACATCGAGCAAAGCAGTGGTGCGACGATCCCGAGTGATTTATATTTTTATGCGAATCAGGAGGGCGTGATCGAGCCGAGTGCCGTGCAGACTTTGAGTTCAGTCGGCGAGGGGCAGGTGCAATTGCGGGCAGAGCTCGACTCGGCACAGTTGCAGGAGCCGAGTGCAACTGTTGCGGGCGTCTTACAATCGCAGTCGGGCAACTGGACGATCAACCTGTCGATTGGCGCGGGCGCCGCTGGAGTAGGACCTGAGTCCTTGGCGAGCTCGGCGCCAGCTGCCACAGGCTTTGAGGGAGTATTGCTCAATTTCGGTCTGCCGGGTTGGTTGCTTTTGGCGTTCCTCGGAGGACTGATTCTTAATGTGATGCCCTGCGTTTTGCCGGTGTTGTCGCTGAAGGTGTTTTCCTTGTTGAAGCATTCAGGTCAGTCAAAGGCGCAGGCTTTATTGCATGGCGGTGCCTATACTGCGGGGGTGGTGGTTAGCTTCTTGCTGTTGGCTGGGGTGTTATTGGCGCTACGCGCGGTAGGTGAGCGCATCGGTTGGGGCTTTCAATTGCAGAGCCCCAACTTTGTGGTGCTGCTGACGTTGGTGTTCTTTCTGTTTGCGCTGAATTTAATGGGTGTATTCGAGGTTGGTACGAGCCTGGTCGGTGCTGATACCAAGGTCTCGAAGCGTAACGATGCGCTGGGCTCTTTTGGTATGGGTGTGTTGGCTGCGGTGGTTGGTGCGCCTTGCATGGGGCCGCTGGTGGCTTCAGTCAGTGGAATCGCAGTGCAGACCAATGCGGCTACAGGATTGTTGATTTTCGGAGTGATGGGGCTCGGGCTCGCGTCGCCGTTTTTGTTTTTGTCGGTCTTCCCGAAACTGGTCGCCTACTTGCCGAAGCCAGGTGTGTGGATGGAGTCGGTGAAGCAGTTTATGGGCTTTCTGTTGATGGCGGCGGTGGTATTTCTTGCGCTGGTGGCGGGGCGTCTCGGAGGTGTCGATGCGGTGATCGCGTTGCTGATCGCCTTGCTTGTAGCTGGCCTCGCGGCTTGGATCTATGGGCGTTGGTCAGTTCCAGTGAAGCCACTGCGCACGCAGCGGATCGCTCAGGTGATCAGTTTGGTGTTGCTCGTTTTTGCGGGCTATTATGCCATCAGCGCAACCAAAGCCGCGTATGAAAATTTTGATGCGGGTTCATCCGTATCGAAGGATGGGCAGTGGGAGCCATGGTCGCGTGAACGGGTGGAGATTGAGTTGGCAGCAGGTAAGCCGGTGTTTATCGATTTCACCGCGAGTTGGTGTCTGATCTGCCAGGTGAACAAGAAAGTGGCGACGCACACGGATGCCACCGAAGCTTTGTTTAGAGAGTATGGCGTCGTTGCTCTGGAAGCGGATTGGACGCGCTATGATCCGGCCATCACTGCTGAGCTGGAGCGCTTTGGCCGATCGGGCGTGCCGCTCTATGTGCTATATGCGCCGGATGGCGAAGTGACTGTGCTGCCGCAAAGTTTGACTAATGGAATAGTGCGCGAGGCGGTTGAGAAAATGCTGAAATGAGGCTTGTTCAGGAGATGGTGAAGTTGCTCATATATCTTACAATAAGCTTGTTCGTGTTCTTTAGTAAATTGCAAGGCGCAGTCCAAACCGGCGGCGCTGCACCGGCGTTTACTTTATCGGACAGCACCGGATTCCAGCGCAGTTTATCTGATTTTAAGCGACAGTATGTTGTACTGGAATGGACGCGGCACGATTGTCCATTCGTGGAGAAATATTATGAGTACGGAGACATGCAGGCGCTGCAAGAAGAGTTGACCAATGCGGGTGCGGCCTGGCTGCAGATTGCATCGTCCGCCCCAGGCAAGACTGGGTATTTGACTGCGGCCCAAGTGGAGGCTGTGCGTAAAGCGACTGAGGCTCATTCGACTGCGTTATTGTTGGATATGGATGGCAAAGTCGGGCGTGCTTATGGCGCTCGCACCACGCCGCATATGTTTTTGATTAACCCAGAGGGCATCGTGATTTACCAAGGCGCGATAGATAGTATCAAGTCTGTCAAGGCTGAGGACATTGCAAGGGCGACCAATTATGTGAAGGCCGCTTACACTAGCGCAATTGCCGGCGAGCCGATTGAAAAGTCGACTACTGTGCCGTATGGCTGCGGAGTAAAGTATTGATTGCAGAACTTAGGAGTTCGAAGCTGGAGCATCTTGGTGGACGAATAGGTTGGAGTTCTGCCTAAGATATCGTCGCGTAAAAGTCACCTTCTCACGCGTTTTCAGCAATGCTAGATTTAGGTCTAAAGCAGATCCACTCCAAGGTGCGTCGATAGTAGTGCCATTTGTAATACACGATGGTGGCGATGATTGCACCGAGGCTGTCGGCTATCCAGTCGTCCAGCTCGACGTATCGACCAGGGGTGAAGGATTGCCGATATTCATCAAATGCAGCGAAAAGTGAGGTCAGGGCGATGGTAATGCAGACGCCTTGCCAACCGCCGTTGAAAATGCCTGGGATGCGCAGCACTGCTGTGGCGAGTAGGCCGAAGACGAGCAGGTGTGCGAGCTTGTCGTAGGAGAAGTCGAAGCCGAGGTTGGGCGCGGCGAGATCTTTGCTACCAGATGCCATGAAGATAGCTAAGGCCAGTGCAACAGGCCAGATGGTGTGACGTGCTACTTTCAAATTAATGTGTCGGTAGCCAGAAGCGGAAAGTGCTACCTGCGGGGGAGGATTCGACGAGCTCGATATCGCCATGGTGGTCACGTAGGATGCGCTTGCTGATGGAGAGCCCAAGCCCAGTGCCGCCCGGGCGATGAGTGAGGAAGGATTCGAAAATTTCGGGCTGTATGCTTTCTGGGATTCCAGGGCCGTTGTCGCGGATGATGAATGCTGCTTGTTCGTGTTCAGATCTAATTGAAATTTGGATACGTCCACCAGCGGGCATGACCTGTGTGGCATTGAGGATTAGATTCAGCATGGCCTGCTGAATTTGCCCTTTGTTGACTTCCACGAACAGGGCCTGCGCATCTGGCATATAGTCGATCTCGATTTTACTCTGATGCAGCTTGAGGCGGACCAGTCGCAAGGTGTCTTCGATCAGGTCGTTGAGGTCACAGCGGGCGTGTGTGTCCTGTCGATTACGGCCGAAGTCGAGCACGCGGCTGACAATTGCTTCGAGTTGATTGATCTTGTCGCCGATCACGGTGATGTCTGTTTGGCGGTCGTCGTCTGTTTCGAATTCTAGGTTGAGCGAATCGAATAGCAGTTTGATCACTGTCAATGGATTACGAATCTCGTGAGCGATCTCAGCGGCAAGCATGCCGAGTGTGGTCAGCTTTTCGTTTTGGCGAAGCGATTCTTCTGAGCTGAAAATACGTGCATAGAGGCGAGCGTTTTGGATCGCGATAGCGCCGAGTCGCGCAAGTGTAGCGAAGACCTTTTTCTCGTCGTTGTTGAAGCGATGCTGGTGAGTGGTGTAGGCGTTGAGGAGTCCAATCACTTCATTGTTAAAGATGATTGGCGTGGCGAGCATCGAGACGAGGCCTTCGTTTTGCACGAGGTGGATGAAATCGTTCTCGACGGTAAAGGGCAAGTCGGCGACTTCGACTTGCTTGTGTCGATGGATGGCGGCACCAAAAGAACTCTCCTCGATGGGGAAGCTAACTTGCGCGTCGATCTGGCCGTTGGGGCCAGCCATGGAGTGGAGCTTAAGTTGCTTATGGTCTGGTGTGAGTAGAAACAGCGCGCAACTGTGACAGTTCATGAGTTGGCGGCCTTCACGGGCGAGGCCGCGGAGCACTTCGTCTTGTTCGAGTTCGCCGACAAGGCCTTGGCCCATATTGATGAGTGACTCAAGCTGATGTGCTTTGGCGCGAAGCTGCTGAATCAGCCAGAGCCTAGAGACCACACGGCTAGCTTCGTTGGTCAGGAGGGTAAGGATTTTGAGCGATTGGTCGTCGAAGGCGCTAGGTTGTTCGCTATCGATATTGACTACCCCGATCACGATTCCGCGGTCTTCCATCGGCACCGCCATTTCGGAACGAATGCTTGAGCGGACAGGGAAATAGCGCGGCTCTTGACTGACATCAGGTACAATGATTGCGCGTCCGTGTAGTGCACACCATCCAGTGATGCCTTGGCCGAGGGCAAGGTCCAGATCGCTCCAGTCTTCGGCAAGGCCATGCGAGACTTCCAATTCGAGTCGGTGAGTGTCGGGGTTGATCAAAGAAATCGAGGCACTGCTGGGTTGCAGAACGTTGATGATCTCTTGGAGGATCAGGGTGAGGGCTTCTTTGGGCTCTTCGGTATCAGATACTAGGCTACTGATTCGGTAGAGTGAATCGATTGCAGTGCGCTCGGTTTTATTGGCTTTCATCGTGATGATTGGTTCGACGGTCGAGAGTGTCTATTCGTGGATGATCGCATTTAATTTTACGCGTAATTCTGACAAGTTTTTGGCGCTGATTGGCTCTTGGCGATTAATTTTATCAATATAGAAGGTGTCGATCGCGAGGCCACGCTCTGTGGCAATTCGTGCGAAGCTAATGTCGAACCCTCTGGAATAAATATGTCGAGCGAGCCCGTATAAGAGACCGATCCTGTCTTCCGCCTGAACTTCAATGATGGTGTGGTTGAGCGCAGGCTCATGGTAAATGTCGAGCGTTGGTGGAATCGGAGCGGGAAGAATGCCGCGCAACTTCTTCTTCTGACTTTTTACCTTGGCTTCCATACGCTCAATTTCGCTGGTGAGACGGCGGCCATGCATGAGGGCATCTTCGATGTGTGTTTTGAAAATACCGTGCGCCTTTTCGTTGGAAACGGTTCCACCTTCCACATCCATGATGTAAAAAGTGTCGATCGTAATATTGTCGGAGCGAGAGATCGCCTTGGTACTGACGATATTTACGCCAGCCAAAGTAAGTGCGCCTGCTAGTTTGTAGAAGAGCCCGGCGCGATCCCACGTAACAATATTGACGACAGTTATATTGAGGTCGATGTCGTTACTCCAGTCAATGATGGGGGCGAGTGTGCCAGTTGGATCTGCTTGTTGAATTTGAGCGAGCAATTGGTTGACCATGCGCAGATGGAGCTCGATTTCACTGGGTTTAGTATTGATTAAATAGCGCTCAGGTAAGCGATCGAAGTGAGCCTCGATCTCATCCTTAGCGAGGCCTTCGATTTCGCGTTCGAGCATCTGTTGGTGGCGACTCTCTTTGAGGTTTTTACGCTTCTGTTCAACGACGTCTCTGTTTTCGAATTGTTCCAGAGTCCGCTGATACAGGGTCCGATGCATGATGTCTTTATAGTCGTTCCAGAGAGTCGGCGCGGTGCCGCGGGCATCGCAGTAGGTATGAACATATAGGAAGCGCAGTTTCTCTGGGTCTTGGATGAACTCAGCAAAAGCGCTTGCGGTCTTAGGATCATCCAGATCAAAACGCTGCCAGATACGGGACATGGCTAAGTGATGGCGGATGATGAATAGGATTTGCTCCTGCTGTTCGTCGCTGACGTCGAAGCGTGTGAGGATTGGTTGAGCGATGCGGACGCCATTGACATCGTGACCTTTAACGCCTTCAGCCTTGCCGATGTCGTGTAGTAAAAGAATCAGGTAGAGCAGCAGTGGGTCGTCATTTTTACGTAGAGCGGTTTCGTAGCTAGTGTCGACGGTAGTGTTTTTTTGGAAGACAGCATCGAGATGTTTGATCGTGCGCAAGACATGCTCATCCGCAGTGTAGCGATGGTAGTATTCATGCTGAACCATGCAAGTGAGTTGGCCAAACTCGGGCAAATAGCGTCCGAGCACGCCAAGTTCATGCATCAGTTTCAGGATCGGATAGACTTCGCCAGGATTCCTAAGGATTGAGCAAAAGCTTTTTGCGGCTGAAGGGTGATTAATCATCTCATGGTCAATCAATGGCAGTGAGCGAGAGATGCGAAACTTCAGGTCGGGGTGTAGTTTAGCTCCGAACTGTTGCATTAAGTGAAAGACTCGGATCAGGCGTAAGGGGTCTTCGGTAAAGACTGATTTTTGCTCTGGCGACAGCACCTTGTCCTGCAAGACGAAGCCATCGACGCGTTTGAGGGGTAGATGTTGGTGGGCGCGCAGGGCTTCGCGAAAGGTAATGCTGCCCGAGCTGCGTGCGTCATCTTCGCTGGAGAGCGCGAGCCGTTCTTTGAGCAGCTCGCTGGTATGGTAGATCGTGCGCGCGGCGGTGTAGTAGTCCTTCATGAACGCTTCAACACGCTCGAACATATCTTCCTGCGGGTAGCCAAGGCCTGCGGCAATCGTTGCTTGCTGCTCAAGGTCAAGCTTGTCCGTCGGACGTCGATTTTGCAAGTGTAGTTCAGTCCGTGTGCGTAGGAGGAAATCGTAAGCAGCTTCCATTTCGTCGCGCAAGTGCTGGCGCAACAGTTTTGCTTTGTTGATTTCTTTAAAGGAGCCATAGCCGAACTTGATATTGGCCATCCACAGGATGTTCTGATAATCGCGCAGGCCCCCGACGCCGTTTTTGATGTCGGGTTCTTGTAAATAGACAGTGTTACCAAACTTCTCGTGACGCCCGCGCTCGTCGGCAAGGCGTTGCTGGATGTAGGCCTTGGATTGCTCCTTTTTGCAGTAACTGGCGAAGCGTTTCTGCATGTCGAGGTAAAGTGGGTCGGAGCCGCAGATGATGCGTGATTCAAGGATCGCGTTTTTCGACTGAATTTCGTTCTTCGCTTCCTCGATGGCTTCCTTGGCGTTGCGTGAGGCGTGCCCGACTTTCCAGCCTAAGTCCCAGAGTGGATAGAGGATCTCTTCGGCGAGTACTTCCTGGAACTTGGCAAAGTGCTTGCCCGAAATCTTTTCGGGGTAGAGAAACATAATGTCGATGTCGCTGTGTGGGTTTAGCTCTTGGCGCCCATAGCCGCCTGTGGCAAGCACCGCCATTTTGCAGGGCAATGCGCCGTGCTCGGTGGTATACAGATCGAGGGCTGCGAGAAACAGGTTTTCGATCACCACATCAGCCATTGCAGCACGCGCTTGGCAGACTTCTAGGCCAGACTCGCCTTTCTGGTGGTAGCGCTTGAGCATCTCATTCTCTAATTCGATGTAGCGCTTGTACGCCGGCAATTGCTTGCTTCGTGAAACGCCAGGATCAAACACCAGACGCTTTTGCGCATGCTTATGGAGGCGTCGGAACAGAGGATTGTCTTGAATAGGCATAGCCGAAAAAGCAGGTAAGCGTCAAAAGTGTGTGCGTGCGTGCGACTGCATAGAAACCCCATTTTTGGTGCGTTCGTCAAGTGAGTTTGCTGGCCGAAGTACTTGAAGTCGGTAAGATGGGGTGAATCGTTTGGCAAAAATATGTCCCCTTTCTTTTTGACGGCACGCGGATATTAACTTCTCGTACAGCTTCGCAATCGCGCAGAAACCACAAATATTACAGATTATGCAAATCGCAGATGGCACAGTAGTCGCAATGGACTACGCCCTTAAAGATGATGAAGGAACTTTGATAGATCAGTCCCAGCCGGGACAACCAATGGTCTATCTCCACGGTCATCGTAACATCATTCCCGGCCTCGAAGCTGCCCTCGCAGGTAAGCTCGTTGGTGAGACTGCAGAAGTGCGCGTCGATCCAGCCAATGGCTATGGCGAGGTAAATCCCGCATTGGAGCAAGTCGTACCGAAGGAGCGTTTTCAAGGTGTCGAGGACCTCCAAGCTGGTATGCAGTTTCAAGCCAACACCGATCAAGGCCCTGTCTCTGTTCGTGTGGTTAAAGTCGAAGACGACGATGTCACTGTCGACGGCAATCACCCGCTCGCGGGCAAGCACCTCAACTTCAACGTGACGATCCAAGAAGTTCGCGCGGCGACTGAAGAAGAGATCGCACAGGGCCACATTCACCAAGGTGGTGGATGCTGCGGTGGCGGCGGTAGTGACAATGAAGGCGGTTGCTGCAATGACGAGCCAAAGGGCGAAAGCGAATGCTGCAGCTCTGAAGAGCCAAAGGCTGATGGTGGCTGCTGCTCTCAGTAACTGAGCGTGTCG
>JABJQI010000205.1 GCA_018663485.1 Opitutia bacterium | reverse complement strand
TGTGGCAGCCGAGGCGGTCACCATTGCCGAAGCATTGAAAGAGAACGGTTATGCCACCGCGCACATCGGCAAGTATCATGTCGGCGGTCACGATGGCGAAGCAACACTACCCGAAAATCAGGGCTTCGATATCAATATCGGCGGGTTTCATCAGGGCCATCAACCGGTGTGCTTCGCTAAAAAGGTGCAGGGGGCGTGGGTATTTCCCGGTCTCGGTCGCGGAGATTTCAACCGCTTCGGAGCGCCTTACACGCAAGCCTACGTCGAGCAGTATGGTATTCCAGTCGAACAGATCGGGAAACCGAAACACGTCTGCGATGCCTTGTCGGATGCGATGGAAGAGACGGTCGGCAAACTCAATGCGCAGGGCAAGCCCTTCTATTTGCAGTTGCATGCGTATGCCGTGCATGGTCCGGTTAAAGCACGTCCAGATTTGAAAGCTGCGGCGCTCCAGCGTTTGGATGCGAAACAAAAAAATAAAGCGGAGCTCGCAGGATTTGTTGCCGGCATGGACAACACGCTCGGGCGTTTAATGGCCGCGCTGGAGGATCCGAACGGCGATGGTGATACGACCGACAGTATTACGAATAATACGCTTATCTGGTTTACCTCCGATAACGGCGGCACGCATTTCAATAACCTGCCCCTGCGCGGCGTAAAGGGAATGTTCACCGAAGGCGGCATTCGCGTGCCGTTGATCGCCTGCTGGCCGCGCGTGATCCCAGCCAACACGGTGACTGATCATCTCGTGCATGGGGTGGACTTTTATCCGACGATGGTGGAAATGGCGGGCAATCAATGGCTGCCTTCAGAACAGGCGCACCCATTGGACGGGGAGTCGTTTGTCGCGACGCTGCGCCAGCCTAATTCGCAGGAGAAACGCGGTCCGATATTCTACCTGTTTCCTGGCTACATGGATTACCGTGCACAGCCCTGCGTGGTCGCCATCGATGAGTCGGCCGGCAAGCGCTATAAGTTACTCTATTTCTACGAAGCAGACGCTTGGGAACTCTACAACCTGACCGATGATATCGGCGAGCAGCGTAACCTGATTCAGAACAAACCAGAACTCGCCGGTGAGCTGTCGAAAAAGATCCGCGCCTGGCTCACGCAGCAGCATCCCACATGGAAACCGAAATATCCGCTGGATAAACAGAGCAGCAAGTCGGTCGGGCCGCCAGCGCTACTGCGCTGAGTGCGTGAAACAGGTGCAGTATGGATGAAGTCTGGCATTCCGCTGGTTTTTACCCGCCAGTATGACAGTGCCGCTGTGTTGCCTAAATAATTTGAAATGGATCATTGCTCAAACCATTGTTGGTTAATACTAACAACGCAGATGGAACTAAAATGTATGAGAAATAAAATTTGCTATGTGTTGATTGCACTTTGGGTAGCCTGTGCTGTCCCGCAGTCTGTTGCGGAGGAAGTGAAGCCGAATGTGGTTTTGATTCTGATCGACGACCTCGGTTGGCAAGATGTGAAGTGCTATGACATCGACAAGCCTTCGCCGATGGAGACGCCAAATATCGATGCGCTGGCTAAAAAGGGCATTCTGTTTTGGCAGGCTTATTCACCTGCGCCCGTCTGTGCGCCCAGTCGTGCGGCGATCTTGAGTGGCAATCATCCCGCACGCGGTGAGATGACTTCAGTGGCGGGGGGCTATCCGCCACATGCGGGCCATCCGAATTCGGCGCAAATTGCTCCTTTTTATACAGCTCGTATGCCCATCGATCAGTTCAGCTTGGCCGAAGCCATGAAGGCGAATGGCTACGTGACAGCACACAGCGGGAAATGGCATATTTCGAAACATCATTACGATTATCCAACGCCATTTTATCATGGCTTTGACCAGTCGACGCATCATCGCGGGGTTCAGTGCACGATGACGCCAGATCGCCTCACTGGATTTGCGACCACAGATCCTAAGGATCCATATCGTCTGGATGAAAATGGTATGCCTTTCGACGTTCCACAGGATGCTGCCTTGAACTTTATTAAGGCGAGTAAAGATCAGCCCTTCTTTTTGTATTACGCCACGTGGTTGGTGCATGCGCCGATTGTAATGCGCAGCGAAGCCTTATTAAGGAAGTATGAACAGAAGCTTGGCGTGACCCTGACTGAAGAGCATGCCAAGACATGGAAAACCCCTGGGCAAACGAATCCATTTTATTGCGCGATGGTGGAGCAACTCGACTATTACCTTGGTCAGATTTTCACCTATCTAGAAACGACTGAGGATCCTCGACGACCTGGGCACAAGTTGATTGAAAATACCTATATCATCTTTAGCTCCGACAATGGTGGGATGGAAGGCACTCATGAGGAAATCTATACGGATAACTTTCCGCTAGACCGTGGGAAAATTTCATTGCGCGAAGGCGGCGTTCGGGTGCCGTTGATCATCACGGGGCCAGACATTCCGCAGGACGTGCAGACCGATGTGATGGCCAATGGTCTTGATTTCTATCCGACGATTCTATCGCTGATCGGTGCAGAGAAGCCTCTAGATAAGTATTTTGATGGTTGTGATCTTGCGCCCTTGCTGACCCAAGATCCGATGAATCGTGATTTAGTGCGCGATGCGGACGGGCAGGTGCGTGATACTATGATGTGGCATTTTCCGCAGATGGAGAATTCCTCATCGATCCGTGTTGGGGATTACAAATTGATGCGCAAGTATCAAGGATTAGCGCCCGCGATCACATTGAATCGATTGTATGAAACTGAAGGCGGCAAGGCTGTCCGAGCTGACATCGAGGAGGCTAAGGATCTGTCTTCTGAAATGCCCGAGAAAACTGCTGAGCTGGATGCGCTCTTGACGCAGATGATTGTGGAAACGGGCGGACGCATGCCTTATTGGAACCCGAACGCCAATGCTGAACTTCCCAATAAGAAAAAGGCGCCCGTGGTGCTTTCCATGGGGCAACGAGAGGGGCAGGTGGGACTTGCTTATCGTAATAATGGAGCAGAGCTGGAGCATGCAGACCTGATCTACACACCCAATGATGGCCGTGAATGGCTCAGGATTTCAGGGGAGATTAAGGAGAATGATCGTGTGTTGTTTGATTTGCCAAGTGGGGCGACTCACTACTTTGTGAATCTAGTCGATGTGAATAACTTCATGGTGATTCACCCAGCGATTGATCGGGTGATGATGCGCAAAGAGGGGTTAGAGTTTAGTGATGTCGCGCAATCGGCAGGCTACCCCGCAGCGACGGCTGGAAACCCAGTTGATTTTGGTGAACTGTATCAACAGCGCATCACACCAAACGAAGGGCGCACTGTTCTTGGAGCCTTCGATTTTAGGACAATGGACCCGCGTTTAAATACCACGGACAAAGGTATCTCCATCCTGCCTGTGTCTGGCTCAACCGGCGGAAGCAGTCTTGAGCTGCGAGAAGTCGAAGGGCTTGAGCGTGAGTGGATGCCGCTTGTCAGCACGGAGATGCGTTTTTCGTTGGGTCTAAAGTCTGGTCAATTTAGGGCGGATCTTGATTTCATCTTAGATGCGGACGCACCAGGAGCGCTGCGGCTATCCTTTAAAGATGCTGAGAAGCGGATCCATGCTGGTGATGTGATGATCAATCGCGATGGGGTCAAAGTGGAAGGCCGAAATGTGGCGGGGATTCAAGCTGGCAAGTGGTATCACTTAGAGATGTCGGGGCAGTTTGGTGTCGGCAGTGATAAGCATTTGCGGGTGCGTGTGATGGATCAAGGCGGTAACACATGGTCATCGGCAGTGCCTTACTCACACTATGGTTTCGAGCAACCCAGTAGTTTGGAGATCATTGGTCTTGGGGCCGAAGGGAGCGTTGTGCGGATCGACCATTTTATTGTGACTGTTGAAGAATAAGCACGTGTCGCCGCATTTTGTCTGTGAGCTGACGTCCTAGTTGTAGTGTATCCGCATCGCGGATGCCATTGGTATTCGTTAGGAGTCGAAATCCTTAAGGAGGTAGTTTAACTATCTCGTGATAAGAGTCCGAGCTTATACGCGCGGTTGACTGCAGCGGGGGCGTTGGAGGCATTCAGCTTATTGTAGATGTGGGCGACGTGGGTGTCGACGGTGCTGTAGCTAATGTTGAGTTGCTCGCAGATCTTTTTCTTAACGAGGCCTTCTGCAAGTAAGGTGAGGATTTCGAACTCTCGTTTGCTGAGTAATTCTTCGGGCTCACTGTCTGGGAGTTTTGTTTGTAAAGTCTCAATGATCAAGCGAGCCACGCCAGCCTCCAGTGAGGCACCGCCCGACATGACGTTGCGAATTCCGTCGATCAATTGATCGGCCCGTGTGGATTTAAGCAGATAACCTGCTGCGCCGAGTTTGATGGCTGTTAATATGTCGGCCTTGGCATCGGACTGTGTGAGGATGATGACTTTGGCGTCGGGTAAGGCTTTTAGGAACCAAGGCAGTGCTTCGAGGCCGTCCATACCGGGCAGACGTAGATCGAGCAGAATGAGGTCGGCGACTTTTCTGGTTTTATGATCTTCTAGGCTGCGTAGTGCGATCTCGGGTGTGCTAAACTGACTGACTAGTTCGATGTCTGGCTCGACTTCCAGCGCGTGTTCGATTACGGAGCGGTAGTCGCGATTATCTTCGACTAGCATTGTGCGGATTATTGTTGGCATAGCTCTTTGGGGTGGAGTGGGAGATTAGAGTTCGGCGACTTTATGACGCTGTAGAATGTTCCGGACGCAAGCGACGTCTAAAGTGTAAGTGTAGTATGATTTGAGTGCCACTGGGGGCATGCTGTTTGGCGGAGACTTTTCCGCTCAGAAATCGTGCGCGGCGTTTGAGTGAAGGAGGTATGTCGCCATTCAGGCCGTTGCCGTTATCGGTAATGCTTAACGTCAATTCTGTTTCGTTGGTCGTTAGTCGAGTCGTCACCTGTGTCGCTCCAGAGTGGCGGATAATATTGGTCAGGCACTCTTTATAGAACAGAAAAAGGTCGATGCGTTTACGGGCAGAGAGTTGCGCGAGCATCGATTCGCCGTCGAAGAATAAGTCGTGGTCGAGGTCGCCGGTGAGGCGATCCGCAGTGCGTCGCATGTTCTCCGTTATGTCGATGTAGCGTTTCTCGTCTTCCAGCATATTGACGCAGTAGCGCGCCGCGCGGCCTGTTCGATCTGTAATCTCACGCATGCGGTGCACTAACTTATTCAATCGCTCAGGGGAGGCGTGTGCCTTTTCGACGAGGTCGCCCAGCATACCGATAGCATGCAGGTTTGCGCCCAATTCATCGTGTAGATCCGCAGCAATGCGTTCGCGTGTGCGAAAGATGGCACGCTGGCGAAGATTGCGCTGTATCAGCACGGTAATGATGACGACTGCAGCGATCAGCGCAAACAACCAGCTCATGATGCGAACGGTGTTCTTTTGACGGGCATAGTGGCGCTGCTGTTCGGCGACTACCAGTGGTCGTTCTGTTTCCAATTCGTGGCGTTCGGCCAATTCTTTGAGCCAGTCGCGTATGGGCAGAATGTTGCCATACAGATTACGCCCATCTGTAAGGGCAGTCAGTGGGCGATACTGGTCAAAGAGCATTTCGTCGATGTGAACCTGCTTGCCTGCCGCCACGTTGCGGCCTTCGGAGTGAACCTCGATTTCGGCAAATCCGATTCGCGGCAGGCTTTGTCCCCTGTAGTGGAAGAGGTAGGGATCCAATGCGGTCAGTCGAATATATCGACAACTGGCAGCGGGGAAGTTCCACATCATGATAGGACTGAGGTCGTATGCGCTCTTAGCCTCGACTTCCAGTAGTGTCCGCGCGTCCGAGAAATCGGCCTGATTGGCGCCTTCAATCAGCAGCTTGCGCGGCATGCCGACACCATCGGGCATGCCTTGAGGCACGGTGTCGCCTTGATCAATCAAATGCAGGTGGATGCTCGATACGGGGAGGCTTTGTTGCAGGTCAATCATTGGCGCAGGTAATAGGGCTTGAGAGACTGGGCTCAGGTAGGCGATACTTTGCTCGCCTGCGGCGGCGTGCATCAGGTAGGGGAGTGAGCCGTCTGTGAGGAATCGTAATTGCCATTCGTCATTGTCGTAGGGCCACGTGCGCGAAGAGCTGACGGGGCGGCGCAAAGCGACATTTTGTGTGTCACTGAAAACTAGCACTTCTGCGAATTGCATCAGGAGCCTGCCGTCAAAAGAGCGGGGGGAGAGTTGCTCGCTTTCAATGCGGATTTTGGAGGCGACCTTACCAAAGATGGGCACAATCAGGGGCGCCGTGCGAGGTAAGTCTTTGTCGGTGGTTTGCACTTGCGCGAGGACGTCGCCGTCTTCGTTTAAGATCCGAAAGGCTTTCGGGAAGGCATCCGAACGGAAGTCTGCTTGTGAGTCGCGCCAGATGGTAGGCACCAGCACCACCTCATCGATCGAAACGGAGGCCTGTAGGTCGATTTCAACCCAAGACGGCTCGCTGGCATCTGTGGTGACAAATGAGCGGTAGCCGATGGGGCCGATCCCGCTCCGCAGCGTGCTGTGAGCCAATTGGCCGAGTCGGGTATCAATTGCCTGTAGGCGCTGCTCTAATTGCGCGAGGGACAGATTCTGGTGAACAGGCTCTGCCGAGCTTGCTGTTGTCAGCAGGGGGATCAGCAGGGGGAGTAATCTATATAAGCGCCGTGACATTCTTGTATTTGTGCAGCAGGCGGATGGACAGTCGATACTGCTTTTCACATAGGGGACATTACTATGAAAATAAAATGCTCCGCATCGGGTAAATACACGATTAGCGAGAATTTAATTTAGAGTATGTTAACAATCTTTTTTTAAGCTGAGTGCCTTTACGCTGCCGAAAATATCCCCGAATAATAATGGTGGCGGTCTCACTATCAACAATGGCGGTACGCTCAATATCAGTGGCGGAGACCACATATTCAATGAACGCGCTGTTTTGAACGCCGGCAGCATCTTCCGGGTGACGGGCAGCACATCCACCATCCGTATGAATCAGATTGGCACCTCCAATGGCACGTTTGATTTTGTTTTTGATACAGCTGGCGTGAGCACCATTACCGGTGACTTGGGTTTCTCGTGGCTTAGTCTGACGAAAGCCTCTGTTTCGGTGGATGGTTCAGGCTATACTGGTGGTGCCGACTCATTTACCCTGTTCGATGGCAATGCCTCCGGAAACACGCCTCCTTCGGGTAATTTCACCATTGCTGGCCTGGGCGCTGAGGGTGTTGGCTGGACCTTGGATATTACTAACAGTACTGCTGGTGGTGCAAACGATACCATTATTTTGAACGTCATTCCCGAGCCCGGCACTTACGCGCTGCTCGGCGGTCTGCTGGCTTTGAGCCACGTGATGGTTCGTCGCCGCAGAGCTTAAGGCTTTCAAGTTTATAGTTTAGGAAATCGGCTTAGAGTCGGTTCATATTTAGAAAGCGTCCGGAGCAATTCGGGCGCTTTTTGCTATGTGGAGATTAGGGGCGATGTGATACCATTTCTCATAAATTTTGCGCATTTCAATACTGAAGGGAAATGCTCCGTCATTTCCATGCGTAATAATCAGAATTCGCTTATGATTCAGGCGGAAACGACGGAGCGTTTCCCTCCACAGATCTAGTTTGATTCCGTTTAATATGCATTATTTTTCAAAAATGGTATGACTTCTCGTCGGGGATGATTCACATGTATTTTATGGTATTTGCCCCGTCTTTTTCTGATGTGCAGTGGTGATCAAAAAATAAATGTCGAAAATCAGGTAAATACACGATGTGCGCCTGTGTTGTTAATGCTATCATGTCTTCCTGTTTACTCTTAGTCGATTGATTCACCCCTAAAAAAAAAGAACCTTAAAAATATGAAAAAACAATTAATTGGAATTTTTAGCCTAGCTGCTTTGGCGAGTAGTGCGCTGGTGGCCGAAGTCACCCTTATCGACGAGCTGAACGGCACGAATGACGGCACCACGCTATCTACCACTGGGTTTACACGCGATACGAGTGGCTGGCATAAGTCAGGTGGGAGCGCATGGGCACATGGAACAGGGAATTCGTGGCTTTATAATACCAACAGTGCGAGTAATAATAATACCAGCGATGGTGCCATGGCGCAGATTGTTAATCTAAGCAGTCTCGGATTGACGAGTGAGAACCAACTTCAGGTCAACATGACTTACAATGCTTGGAATGGAACCACACCTATTGATGTGTACGTCCACGTATGGGGCTTGGTTGACCAGGGTTCGACCGCTGCATCCGATTTCGCTAACTTGGGTGCCCAAAATGGCGCTATGTGGGGGCAGAACCTAGCTCAGTTCGATTATTATAATTTAGGGAGTGGCGTCAAATTTACAACTGGTGGTGGCGGTGAAGCTGATGGAGGTGCAGCCGCGATCAAACTATTGGATCAAGACACGGGAACTGGACTAATCGGAGATGCGGTGGCTTACTCTTCAACGATTAGTCTCAGCGGATATAGTTTGGACACACTTGCGCAGTATGATTATTTTGTTATTGGCATTGCTAAAAACGTGACGGTTAGTACCGATAATGGATTTGCGATACATGATATTAAGGTCACTGCTGTCCCAGAGCCAAGCACCTACGGACTCATCGGCGGTCTACTCGCATTGAGCTCAGTCATGCTACGCCGCCGCACTTAGTCGCTGCACTTCAGCGCAGAGTGATTTAATTTTGCAAAGCGTCCGGATCAATCCGGACGCTTTTTTTAGTTTTCGCTACTGCTGACATAAATTTAAAAAAAGTTTGATCTGGTATTGCAGGTGCGTTCCGTGCGGCACGATGCTTCGAATGACTCAGCCAACAGAACGCAGTGCGGACCGAGCACCCACGGGCATAATATCGGTGCAGCGCCTCACCTTACAATAAGATCAAAGCTTTATGATACGGTATGTTAACTGGTCCCCGATGAACACCTCTTCCGCTTTAAAACTCGTCTCACTGGTCGTGGCTTTACTGACCTGTGCATCTCTTGCGCAGGCGACGCGTCCGGCGCAGCCGAACTTCCTATTGATCCTAGCCGATGACCTAGGCTGGCAGGACGTCAAGGTGTATGACTTGATGGAAACCGCAGTGGTCAATGGCTTCGGTGGGACGAATGTCTTTGAGACGCCTCACATGGATCAGTTGGCAACGGAAGGGGTGCTCTTTACCAATGCGTATTCGCCTGCACCAACCTGTGCGCCGAGTCGTGTGGCGATTATGTCAGGGAAGCATCCTGGCCGCAGCGATGTCACGCATGTTTCGGGCGGGAAATGCCCGAAGGCTTCGAGCGTCAATGCCAGCGGAATCACCCCGCACTATCGCAGTAGCCTGCAGGATGAGGAGATCTCGCTGGCGGAAATGCTACAAGCCGCGGGCTATTACACGGGTGTATTTGGTAAATGGCACATGTCTCCCGATGGGCATCATAGTAGTTTCCCACTTCCGACCGATCAAGGCTTTGATGAGTCTTACAATGGGCGGGGCGTGCAGAGCGGTATGGATCGTCTAACTGGATTTGCGACGACTTCACCTACGGATCCCTACCAACTGGATAGCAATGGCATGGCGACCGACCCCGTGACGCAAGAGGCACTGAGCTTTCTTGCAGATTCGGTGACACAAGAAGAAGCCTTCTTCTGTTATTATTCGACTTGGCTGGTGCACGGACCCTGGCAAATGCGCACCGAAAGTCTGTTGCAGAAGTATGCCGGACTGATGGGCTACAGCTACCCGCTGGACGGCTCTGAGATATTTGCCGCGGGGCAGAACAATCCCTACTATGCAGCGATGGTGGAGAGCCTGGATTATTACATCAACCAGATCATCACCTACTTGGAAAACACCGACGATCCGCGTTGGCCGGGGCACAAGCTGATCGAAAATACCTATATTGTGCTGACCTCGGACAATGGCGGTATGGAGAATGGAGAGTATGGGGGCGGAAAGGTGACGGACAACTACCCACTGGATCAAGGCAAAATTTCGATCAAAGAAGGGGGCACGCGTGTACCGTTTATGCTCAGGGGGCCAGGTATCGCATCGAATACGGTTAGCGATGCGGTGATCAACGGATTGGATTTGTATCCGACCTTCTTGGCCTTGGCGGGCATTTCGATTCCGAGCGAGCGCTTGGATGGCTGTGACCTCAGTGATCTGTGGCTCAATGATCCACAGGATGGTGCACGCATTCTCGAAGCTTCTGGCGAGGTGCGTGAATCGATGTTTTGGCACTTTCCACACTCGGGACGTGTGGCGAGCACGATACTTAAGGACGGTTGGAAGTTGTATAAAAATTATGACTATTTGTGGAACGGGGCCGCCGCTCAGCAGTACTCGCTCTATCGGATCTACAATGCCAATAGTGACGCAGTCGATCTTGGAGAGATGACCGATTTGATCGATACGCAGCCGACGGTGGCGAACGAACTGAAGGCGGAAATTGAAGCCTGGATCGAAGAGGTGGATGCGCGGCCCGCGTATTTGAATCCCAAGAAGGGCACACTGCCGCTGACGGATCAGAGTCTGACGATCCTCGGAGCCGGCCATGACGACACGGTGGCATGGGTGAGTTGGAATACAGATTTGGCGAAGGTAAAGTATCTCGACCTACTTTATACCAAGTCTGCGACGGCCGATGGCAACGAGGAATGGTTCAAGGTGCCGGTGCCGTTCTCACACGATCAGGGCTGGGCGGAAGTTGCGATTCCCGATGGGGCGCAGAGCTTTTTCTTCACGCTGGTGGATGAGAATAATTTTTTTGTGAGCTCGGTCGATCTGACCGGGCATGGCGGGTATGATTCGGCAGTGGTGCCGTTGTATTCCTGGTTGCCGGCAAATAGCGCGACCTTGGCCGATGTCGGCACGACCTACCCGACGGGGGATGTGATTTGGGGCAATACGGTGAATGGGGCAGAGGTCGCGCTCCGCGACGATGTGGATGAAAATAGTCTGGTCGTTTTGGAAGACTCTTTTTCAATCAATACGCTGACGAATGATGGCGCTCTCAATCAGGATGATGCCGGTTGGCATGCGGGGAGTGGTTGGGGGCTCGGCACCACAAACGGATGGCTTTATAACACAAATGTAAATGCCGGCTCTACCAGTGATGGCGCGTTGGCTCAAATCGTCGACCTCTCCGGCAAGGGCTTGACGGACGAGAGCCAACTGCACGTGGAGTTCGATTTTGTTTCGTGGGATGGAGCGAATGACTCCGATGATATTTACGTGCATGTTTTGGGGTTGGTGGACAATACCGCTTCCGGCACGGCATCGATTGCCAACTTAGGGGCGCAAGATGGTAATATGTGGGCCAATGCCGTCACGAATGGCTTTAGCGTCACCAATCTGGGGGATGGCAGTTTGATGACTGCTGGGGGAGACAGCGTCGCTGCCTCGGCCGCGATTCAGCTGCTGGATCAGGATTCGGGCAGCGGCTCGGAAGGATCTGCGATCCATGTCAGAAGCAGCTTCGATTTGAGCGCGTATGCTGTGGATACATTGGCCGGCTACGATTACTTTGTGATTGGTTTTACCCGAAACCCAGGGGCGGGTGACAATAAATTCGCCCTGTATAATGTGGCTGTGACGGTGACACCCGAGCCCAATACATCTCTGGTGGGGCAGACCTTTAGCGTGACGGATCCGACCAATGTCACGGCCTTAAGTTTGCAGGCATCCCAGAATACGACTGTGGGGAGTTCCGATTCGGCGGAACTGTATCTCTGGGTCGGACGCTATGAAAGTGGGGCGCCCAGCACCGACTTGTTCCGCACACGAGTCTATGAGAAAGTGGACATGCGAGACGTCGCATTGACTGCGGATCATTATTATACGATCGACTTTGAAGACAGCGTGCTACTGCCAGGTGACTATGCCTTTCAGCTGAAATGGAAGGAGTCGGGCACGGATAATGATTCATCATGGGCCCGGGCCAATGGTACCGGCGAGTACACGGAGGGAGATCTGCTAAATATCATCACATCGGCGGCCAGTTCGCCCGACTTGCCTTTTACGCAGTCAGAAGATGTCGCAAACGACTTGGTGTTTGCCTTGCATGGTAGCGTCGACCACTTCGGCGGATGGGCTGCGGAGCATGCCTTGGATCGGATACCGGATGTTTTATTTTTGGAGAATCTGGGCTCTGCAGTGACTAAGGATAGTCTATCTTATAATGGGAACAGTTCGTGGGCGGTGACCGGTGCGGGGCTCAGTAATTCAAGCGCCACCAATAACACTGTAGGCGAGGGTGCCGTTGCCAGGTGTATCGATCTGACTGACTTGGAGACCTCAAATGCAGCGCAACTAACCTTGAGCTTTGATTACGCCACGGCCGATGCTGGCGAGACCTTGTATGTGCACCTCTGGGGCTGCGTGGACTTGGACCCCAATCAGAATCCCGGCATTATGAATTTGGGCGCATCGAATGGTAATGCGTGGGAGAGCGCGACAACGATGGACGTGTATAATTTAGGCAAGCCGAATGGTGTCTTCGCGGGGACAGCAGGCACCGCTTCCGATGCGGCTGCAATCCTGACCGGTGCCACCGGCGCGCAGAGCTACAGCACCACCTTTGACCTTTCGACCTTCAGCACCGCGCCAGATGCGATTTTGGACTATGATTATCTGGTGCTCGGCTTCACCCGGGAGGTGGGTGGCACCACGAGCCCATCGGTCACCATTACCAATATTCGCCTGTCAATGGACGGTGGGGAGGTGCTTCACGAGTTCCTGGTCTCAAGTATGAATCCGAGTGGTGTCGACGGCGATCCAGATGCTGATCGTCGCAGCAACTTGTTCGAATACGCCTTGGGTGGGGATCCGAATCAAAAGAATGATGTCGGCGTGCTGCCGAATATGAACACGGCAGTGGACGGGATTGATTTTGTGTATCAGCGTCGGCGCAACGCGGAGACTCGCGGCATTCGCTACGAGATTGAAACGACCGAAAGCCTGAAGCTGCCAGATTCCTGGGAGCTTGCCAGATTAGAGGAGGGCGGCATCGATATCGTTGATGCTGAGTTTGAAACGGTGACACATCGACTTGATACCTCAGGCAAAGAGCGCGAATTTATTCGCTTAAGTATTGGCGAATTGTAGTGTGATTGAACCCGTTTAAGCTCTGCCGCGTTCTACATCGATTCGTTCGGTTTGGCTGCTGCTCGCTGCGAGTCATCGGGTGAATACAGGATACACAAATCATTCGGCCAGTCTATGCTGACGGTTCACTATATGCGGCTACGTGTTTACGTATATTGTAGAGGTCGCTGTTTTTCTGTATGCTAAATTGATAAAATTTTGAGACTCTGAATGATACGAATTCAAGGCCGTAATGCATATTCACTCTATGATTCAACTAATGAAAAAAATAGAGACACGTAAGAACCGCAACAGCAGCGCATGGGCATGTCTGTTATTCCTATTTACATGGGGCTGTATGCTCTCTGGAGCGCAGGCAGAGGCCGCTCCTCGCGCAATCGAGAACTTCTGCGAGGATTGGCAATTCCATTTTGGCGATCTTGAACAGGCGGAGCAGCCGAGCTTTGATGATACGGGCTGGCGCACGCTGAATGTTCCGCACGATTGGAGCATTGAGCAGCCAATGGATCCGAAGGCGCCGGGCGGCTCATCGACTGGCTACCGCAGGGGCGGCATCGGCTGGTATCGTAAAACGTTTGAGCTGCCAAAGGCAGCGGAAGGACAGAAGCTCTTTATCGATTTCGACGGTGTTTACATGAATAGTCAGGTATGGATTAACGGGCAGCTGCTCGGATTCCGCCCGTTCGGCTATGTCGGTTTTCGCTATGACCTGACGCCTTATTTGAATGTAGGTGGCGAAAACGTGATCGCGGTGCGCACGGATGTGAAGGACGCATGCAGCCGTTGGTATCCAGGCGGGGGGATTTACCGCCGTGTTTGGTTGACGACAGTTGATCCGATCCATGTCGCTCACTGGGGTAACTATGTCACGACACCGAAAGTGTCTAAAACGGAAGCGTCTGTGCAGCTGCGCATAGAAGTCGAAAATCAGCGCACCAGCGCGGCCGAGGTTCGCTTGAAGTCGATCATCTTGGATTCAGCAGGTCGTCGCGTGGCTGAGGCGAGTGCGTCAGAGCAAATCAAGGCAGATGACTTGTATGAGTTCGATCAAGTGTTTACTGTGACGAATCCTTTGCTCTGGTCGCCAGATTCACCCGACTTGTATCGTATTGTATCGACTGTGGAAGCTGACGGCCAACTCGTGGATGAGGTGACGACGCCACTGGGCATTCGCACTTTTGAGTTCACCAAGGATCGGGGTTTAATTTTTAACGGCAAGGAAATGGACGTGAAGGGAGTCTGCCTGCATCAGGACTTCGGACCTCTGGGCATTGCCTACAATTCACGTGCGATGGAGCGTCGGCTCGAAATCATGCGCGAGATGGGCTGCAATGCGATCCGCACCAGTCATAATCCACGTGACCCGGAATTCTATGCGCTCTGCGATCGCATGGGGTTCCTTGTCATGGATGAGGTGTTTGATGAATGGAAGATTCCTAAGCTGTGGCAGAATCAAGCCTACGCATTGTATTTTGATGAATGGAGCGAGACTGATTTGACCAGTGTGGTGCGCCGCGACCGCAATCACCCGAGCGTGGTGCTGTGGAGTATCGGTAATGAGATCAATGAGCAGTATCAACCACAGGGAGGTGCGATGTCCGCACGCTTGGCAGACATTGTGAAGCAGCACGATACGAGTCGTCCCATTACTGCGGGCTGTAACTCGCCCTCACACGCGAAGAACAATGGATTTGATAAGGCACTGGATGTCTTCGGATTGAATTACAGCTATCAAGTCTATGACGAGTTGAAAGGTGAGCGTGCGATGATTGGCACGGAGAATTCCACCGATTGGAGCGCTCGTGGTTCTTATTCCTACTGGCGCCCGCTGCGTTCAGATCTTCAAATTCAACAATTTAAAAACGATCTCGAACTGACTTCCTATGGCACCTTTCGCGAGCGTGATGCAGATCTGACTTTACGTAAAATGCGGGCCTCTCCTTGGGTGGCTGGCCAGTTTACGTGGACAGGTTTTGACTATCGAGGTGAGGCGCATCCGATCAAGTGGCCAGTTCACAGTGGTTACTGGGGAATCGTCGATTTGGTGGGCTTCCCAAAAGATCAGTATTACCTTTACCAGAGTGACTGGAGTGAGAAGCCGATGGTGCATGTCGTTCCGCAGAACTGGAATTGGTCACAGTATCCCGGTGCAAAAGTTCCGGTGTGGGTCTATAGTAATTGCGACGAAGTTGAGCTGATCTTAAACAATAAATCCTTGGGGATTAAGACGATCGACCGAGAGGCAACACTCCGTTTCGAGTGGAAGGTGCCGTATTCCCAAGGGACGTTGAAGGCAGTGGGCTGGAAAAATGGAAAGGCTGTCTGCTCAAATAGTGTGACGACGACGGGGGCTCCTGCGAAGATTCAGCTGGTTCCGGATCGCACAGAGATTGCGGCAGATGGCTCGGACTTGAGTTATGTGGAAGTGCGGGTAACTGATGAACAAGGCCGGGTTTGCCCGAATGCCGATCGTGAGTTGATTCATTTTGAACTGTCTGGTGCTGGCGAAATTGTCGGTGTCAGTAATGGTAGTTCGTATAGTCATGATAACCCGAAAGGAACTAAAGTGCATGCATTCAGAGGACTATGTATGCTTGTCGTTCAATCGACTAAGGAGGCCAGTGTGATTCAGGTCAAAGCGGTCTCCGATGGCTTACAAAGTGGCACCGCACAAATCAACACCTTGGTTGCAGACTCAGAACAGTTACGGCTCGCAGCAGTTGCGCGTGAGCAAGCAGTCCGTGAGCAGAATCAGAAATTCAGCCGTCATCACTTAGCAAAATTGGCGATGAAAGACGGCCGCTCCGCTGATGGTCCTGTTGATTTAAAAGCCCTGGCCGAAGAGCAAACAGAGCTTGCGGCCTATGCGGCAGCTGAACTGGCTGAGATCTCACTCAACCCGAAGGTGCACCTCTGCCAGAGTTTGAAAGCGCGTGGAGTGACTGCCACGAACGAGGGGCACGGATTGCATCAGATGCGTAATGTGCTTGATCGTAAAGATTGGTTGCGCGCACTTCAGATTTTGAACCCAGAGGTGAAGGATAAGTATCCGAATCGTCGGGAACTGGATCGTCTGATCAATGGGCTTCGTGAGAAGCGCGATACCATCAATCTACAACCGCCATTCGATCTTCAAGAGGATCAGTCACTGTATTACCTCATTATTACAGAGGATCATAAAGTGGATATCTCTGAAGGATGGTATGTGCAGTCTGGATTAGGAGGATGGACGCGCTGGTGGGTTTCGAATCATACAGAGGTCTTCGTATTTGTGGCTGGTAAAGATGCAGCAGCGAAGCAAAAACTACATGCCATTCATCAAGCGTATACCAAAGAAATTAAGCACATCTCTGAGAAGCACGGGCAGGGCGAGTTTTCCGATGCTCAATTTTATCATCAGTGCGACAAGCTCGCGCAGCAGCAGCGTAACGACTATATAGAGCTCCTTACTCAATATTGAAGCTCCCAAATTTATGTTAAATCCCAAACGAATTGTTTCCTTCCTCAGTCTGTCCGCAGTGTGCGGTTCGATGACTTCACTGAGTCTAGCTGCTGAAGGCGCTGAGACGCCTGAGACGCCGGCGGCGCTCTACCCAGGATTTGCTAGCCCGACGGATGAATATCGGCCACGGACTTGGTGGCACTGGATGGACGATCTCGTGACGAAAGAGGGGATCACCAAAGACTTGGAGGCGATGAAGGAGGTGGGCCTGAAAGGTGCCCAAATTTTCTTTATTGGAGGAAAGCCCGCAGCCGATGGAGGCATGTCGATGCTCTCGCCCGTATGGTTTGATTCCGTGGAGCATGCTGCCAAAGAGTCGAAGCGCTTAGGCTTACGGTTAGGATCGACGAGTTCCGCGGGTGTGTCGGGCTCCGGTGGGCCGTGGATCACGCCCGAGCTTTCGATGCAGGATCTGGTTTGGCGTGATATGCGTGTGCAGGGCCCTGTCGCCGAAACAATCACGCTGCCGCAGCCGCGCACGAACATGGATTATTACCGTGATATTGCGGTCCTAGCCTTTCCCACACTTGGGGGAGATGCCGAGCCGATCGCATCCTTGCGTCCGAAAATCCATTCGAACCTTCCAGGCACGGATTGGTCGCCTGCGATCGATGGTGACTCAGAAACCTTCGTGTCCCTGCCTCCTAAAGCGCCGGAAGGGCATGGGGCAATCGATGTCGTTTTCGAGTTTGAATCGCCGGTGCAAATCAGTTCCTTGGTACTGCAACTTTTCGAGCAATGCAGCAATCGCAACGTGACGCTCTCCATCAGCCAGGATGGTCAAGCATGGCGTCCCATTTCCAACGCCTCTTGCCGACGCGGGCATGTGCCTGCCGGACGTGAAGAGTTGGTCGAAGGCTTCCATCCGCGGGACACTCGATTCGTCAAACTCGAGTTCAAGGGCAGCCATTCGCGTGAAGCGACGAAGCTCTATGAGGTGAATTTTCAGGCGGCGCGTTTGCGCAGCACACATGCCAAGGCGGGGCGAGCCAGTGCGCGTCCGGATTTGTCCAATCCATCCCAACAGCCAATTCCTAAATCAGAGCAAATTGCCTTGGATACGATTGTGGATCTAACCGACCACTTATTGCCGAATGGGGATTTGAATTGCAACTTGCCAGCGGGAGACTGGACGATTCTGCGCATTGGTCACACCGCAAAGGGAAATATGGTTGGCCCTGCGTCTGGCGCAGCCGCAGGTTTGGAAGTGGATAAGCTGAGCGTGACGGCGAACGAACATAACTTTAATGAGGGAATGCTCGGGCAAATGGTCGAACGCTTTGGTGATCTAACGGGCGACAGCTATCGTTGTGTCACCATCGACAGTTGGGAGGCTGGATGCCAAACATGGACAAAGCGCTTCCCCGAAGAGTTTGCAAGTCGTCGTGGTTATGATTGCCGCAAATGGCTGATTACGACTACGGGCCGGATCGTGGGGGACATTGACCTGACCGAACGCTTTCTGTGGGATTATCGGCGGACTGTAGCAGACTTGTTAGTCGATGGTTATTTCGGCACATTGCGCAGATTGTGTAATGAGCGGGGCATCTTGTTAGAAGGCGAAGCACCCGGCACTGGGATACCAACAATTGCGGATGGCATTCAATCCTTGGGGATGATGGATATTCCGCAGGGGGAATTCTGGATTGGCGGTGCCCCACATCCAGATCAGCCAAATTGGATCGGTGGTAATGATAATACCAAAGAACCCGCTTCCGCTGCGCACGTATACGGCAAAGAGATCGTCTCCTGCGAGGCGTTTACTTCGTTTGGTCATCATGACGGATGGACGCAGTATCCTTATAGCCTGAAGGCCATTGGAGATCGTCAGTTTTGCAAGGGCATGAACGAGATGGTATTCCATCGCTATGCGCACCAACCGGATGACCGCTTTCCAGGAATGTCGTTGGGGCAATTCGGTTTAAATTTTGACCGAACGCTCACTTGGTGGAAGCCAGGGCGCGCGTGGATTGAGTACCTCACCCGCAGTCAGTATATGCTGCGCCAAGGCCGATTCTTTGCCGACGTCTGCTACTATTACGGCGAAGACTCACCCAACAGCGCCTATTATTATGTGCCGAAGCAACTCGACCCGCGCCAGATGATGCGGCCGATACTGCCTGAGGGCTATGATTATGATGTGTGCGATTGGACGACTTTTGCCACGATGACCGTAGAGGATGGTTACGTCGTCCTGCCGTCAGGGATGCGTTATGCCTATCTGGTGCTTCCAAACGGTGCGCGTTATACTCCGAGAGCCCTAGAGAAAGTGGCCGAACTTGTGAAGGCTGGTGCAACTGCGATCGGGCAGAGGCCGTCTCGCTCTCCGTCGCTGAACGATCATTTGAACGCGGATAAGCAGATCCAGATGCTCGCAGCAGAACTCTGGCCACAAGCCGATGGGCCGGGTGAGCGCCATGTCGGTAAGGGACGAGTCATCACGGGGAAAACGTTTGAAATGATATTGGAAGCAGATGCCTTGGCACCCGATTTTCGCGCAGAATCGTTGCTCGCTGACAGCGAAGTCCGTTACATCCATCGCAAGTTAGAAGCCGGTGAGATGTATTACATTTCGAATCAACAAGAGCGCGTCGAGGAGTTGACGCTACAGTTTCGGGTGACGGGTATGACGCCTCAAGTGTGGGATCCTGCAACGGGAGCGAAGTCCGACCTGCTCATGTATCAAGATAATGGAACTGTGACTTCGGTTGCTTTAAGAATGGATCCGTATGATGCGCAGTTCATTGTTTTCCAGAAGAACGCTGTCGCAAGGCACGCGGTAACTGGGATTTTAAAAGACGGTGCGCCTGTTCGCAGTCTGACTCAGCCAACTGAAGCCTTACTAGAATTAAGCCCGTTCGTTCGCGCCGATGATGCGGGCGCAGCCCAACTCACAGCATGGGAACCTGGCCAGTATACACTGAGCTACGATAACGGCAGCCGTGCAAATGGCGTGGTTGCAGACTTGCCTGCTCCGCAAGTGGTGCCGGGGAGCTGGTTGGTTTCGTTTCCAGAGGATCGCGGTGGGCCAGCAGGCGCTTTGACCTTTGACGCATTGGAGTCATGGACTGAGCGCCCAGAAGCGGATATTAAATATTTCTCAGGCACCGCCACCTATCGCAAATCGATGACTCTGGAGGCAGCGCACTTGAAAAAGAATCGCCGCGTGCTGCTGGATCTGGGAGTCGTCAACTATTTGGCCGAGGTCTTTGTCAATGGACAGTCGCTGGGTGTATTGTGGAAGGCTCCCTTCCGTGTAGATATCACCGATGCCGCAAAGCTCGGCAGCAATGCAGTCGAAGTGCGCGTCACTAATGTGTGGAAGAATCGCTTGATCGGCGATCTTCGTTTACCAGAGGAGGAGCGTATCACCTGGACTTATTATCCCTTTTATAAGGATGAGCCAGATGCGCCGTTAATGGATTCCGGGCTTATCGGGCCAGTGCGTCTTCTGAGTTCAGAATCTATTTCATTCAAATAGAGAACTTTATTTTAAAATAGTATGATGAAGACGAAATTGAAGATTATAGCGATTGTGGTGGGGATGTTTGCATTGGCGTCCGTCCATATTTGTGGAGGCACGTCTCTCAGTCCTGCCTCGTTGCGTAGTGAATACCACGTCAACCCAGTAGGAATGGATGTCACACAGCCTCGCTTGAGTTGGACGATTGTTGCTGAAGCTGATGGACGTGGCGCGCGCCAGACCGCTTATCGCGTATTGGTGGCCAGTTCTTTAGAGCAATTGGCCGCGAATCGAGGCGACCTCTGGGATACTAAGAAGGTGAATTCGGATCAAACCAATCAGCTGGTCTATGCGGGAGCTCCACTGCAGTCGCAGATGCAATGCTTCTGGAAAGTAATGACCTGGGACGAGGTTGGCAAAGCATCGGACTGGAGTGCGCCAGCAAGTTGGTCGATGGGGCTGTTGAACTCCGATGACTGGCAGGCAGGCTGGATCGGGCTGGATCAAGCGCCGAAGAACAAACCGGAATATCGCGCCGCGCTGGATGGGAAAAACCCGAAGCTTGTGATTAAAAAGGCGATCTACGGCGTGCTGGACGATCCGGCCAAGCAGATGGATTTGAAAGCAATCGTGCAGGCGCATGTGGATGGTGGCGCGCTGCTGTTGACCCCCAGCAATGATTTTGCCGGCAAAGATCCCGCAGATGAAACCAAGAAGAAGCTACAGTTGGAATATACGGTGGATGACAGGATGGTTAAAGCCACGGTGGAAGAAAACAAGGAGCTGGATCTCTCGATCGGTCGCAAG
>JABJQI010000204.1 GCA_018663485.1 Opitutia bacterium | reverse complement strand
ACGAGTCTGCGGTTGAGCGGGTATCAGCTGTTGCGCCATAGGTCGCCACGATTGGGATCGCTTCGCCGCTGCGACTGGCAAGCTACATTAACGACCGATGAGATCATCCGTGTACGACTATGCAGTATGCAGTGGCAAAGTCGCGACTTCTAGGGCAATGTGATTGCCACGCAGATCGACGAACAGTGGTGCATTTTTAGCTGCGGTGGCGACGATTGCACTACCGATGGGGCAGCCAAGCATCGGTGAGAGCGTGCCGGAAAGGACTTGGCCGACGGTGGCGCCTGCGGCATTTACCACTGGAGTGCCTTCGCGGGCGATACGGCGGCCCTCGAGTTTGAAATGAATCACGCGCCGTGGAACGCCGTTCTCCTGCTGTTCACCCAGTGCATTTTTGCCAATGAAGTCTTCCTTTTGCAGCTTCACGGTCCAGTCGAGGCTCGCCTCCAGTGGAGTGATCGAGTCGCTAAGCTCATGTCCATAAAGTGGGTAGCCAGCTTCGAGACGTAGGCTGTCGCGACAACCAAGGCCACAGAGTTGCACGCCTAGAGGCTCGCCTTTGCTGATGATTTCGCGGGCGAGTGCATCCGCTGCCTTCGGAGAGAGGTAGATTTCGAAGCCGTCTTCACCAGTGTAGCCAGTGCGGCAGACACGTACTTTTTCGCCGGCGAAGGGGACCAGTACGTGCCAGAATCTCTTGAGTGTATCAATTGAGTCGAAGCCAATGGCCTGCATGATTGCGGCGGCATTCGGTCCCTGCAGGGCAAGCAGGGCATAGTCGTCGGAGTGATCTTCGATCTGCACGTCGAGGCTCCAACGCTCCGATTGCTTGAGAAACCAACCAAAGTCTTTCTCGATATTACCGGCATTCACGCAAATGAGAAAGGTATCGTCGCCTGTGCGGTATACGATCAGATCATCAACCACGCCGCCATTGCTGGCGCACATCGGCGAGTAAACGGCTTTGCCGACGGGTGCTTTCGCAATCGAATTGACTAGTAGTTTATCGAGAAATAGCGCGGCATCGGCGCCAGTAACTAAAAACTCTCCCATGTGACTCACGTCAAACAGGCCGGCCGCGGTGCGCACCGCTTTGTGCTCTTCGAGAATACTGGTATATTGCACGGGCATGTTCCAGCCGCCGAAATTGACAAAGCGCGCGCCTTGCTCAGCATGAAAATCGTGTAGTGGAATGTGTAGTATTTCGGACATTAAAAGCGAGGGTGATAAGTTGTTTGCGCCGATCGACAGCAGCGATGGTATAGAAAATTCGGTAATTCGTGTAAAGAAACTTGCGAAGGGGAAAGAGTCGGGTTGTCTGAACGGTTCATCTTATTAAGCAGTAATAAATGCTTATTTTTGTTCGTTGTTAAGCCTCAGTTTCTTTAAAATGCAAAATACTTCCATCGATCAGCGCGAACATGCGCGCCACTACATTCCTGCGAGCAATGCCGATATCGATGCGATGCTGAAAGCTGTTGGTAAGGCGTCGCTTGACGAGCTCTTTAGCCACATACCGTCAGACGTTAAATTCAGAGATGGGGTCGCACTGCCTGAGGAGCTCGGCTACGAAGACCTGTATACTCGTCTCGAGGAGATCTCGAAGATGAACCGTATTGGCACAAGTTTCCTCGGTGATGGTGTGTCCGACTTTGTGCCGTCGCCTGTCGTTGGGCCGATATGTAATATCCGTAATCTGACCACGGCTTACACGCCGTATCAGCCTGAGCTCAGCCAAGGCACGCTGCTTGCCCACTGGATCTATCAGTGCTCGATGGCGCGTTTAACCGGTTTCGAGGCGGTCAATGCATCGCTCTACGACCGCTCCACTTCAATTTTTGAGGGCATCTGTGCGGCGATTCGCATGGGGCGGGGCAAATCGGTGGCGATCATCCCTGAGACCTTGTATCCTGCAGATCTTGAAGTGCTCGAGACCTTGGCAGAGGGCACTGAAGTTGGATTGATCCGCGTGCCAGTCGATGCTGCGACGGGTCTGATCGACCAAGTCGCACTGCAGGCAGCGACTCAAGCGGCGGGCACGCGTCTTGCGGCGATTGTGTTTCCGCACGTCAATACTTTTGGCCTGATTGAGGCTGTAGATGCCCTGACTGATTTGGCCGCTGAGCTGAAGGTCAAGAGTATCGCGGTGATTGATCCGATGCTGCTTGGCCCTGGCGGGCTGAAGGCGCCCTCTGAGTTTGGTGAGAATGGCGTCGATATTATTGTCGGCGAGGCGCACCACTTGGCACTGGCGCCGAATTTCGGTGGCCCGGGCCTAGGTTTGTTTGGTGTGCGTTTTTCGGCTAAAGATCGTGCCGGCGTGCGTGCTGCGCCGGGTCGATTTATTGGCAAAGCCAAGGATAGCTCGGGGCGTGACTGCCGGGTAGGTGTGCTCTCTACTCGCGAGCAACATATTCGTAAAGATAAGGCCACATCCAATATTTGCTCCAACCAAGCGTTC
The DNA here is from genome assembly GCA_018663485.1 of Opitutia bacterium. Lineage (GTDB taxonomy): Bacteria > Verrucomicrobiota > Verrucomicrobiia > Opitutales > Coraliomargaritaceae > Lentimonas. The sequence goes on along the minus strand of JABJQI010000204.1, from coordinate 18,753 downwards.
GTGGCGACATTGGTCGGCGCTGCGCTTCTTGAGCGTGGCGATTCGGGGCTCGAAGCAATTCTATCTGGGTTACGTGCGCGCTTGGCTGAGGCAGTTGAGTGCTTGACGGTATTCGACGGCGTGTCGCTCGCGTTCCCGAACTCTGCGTCATTTCATGAGGTCACCTTTGAACTGTCTACACCTGTTGCTGATGTGCTGGCAAAGGCGCGCGAGAGCGGTATCCTTGCCGGGGCAGACGTTTCCAGCCGCGTAGCTGGTGGTCGCCAATTGCTGAAGCTGTCGTTCTCCAATCGTGAACAAGCGATTGCCGAGCTGGTCGCTGTGTTTGCCGATATTTTTGGTGCTGCCTGCAGCGTTGAGCCTGCTGCGTTAGCGCCAGTGGCTGATCAAGATACGCGCCAACAAGCCCCAGGTTTGCCAACGTATACTGCCGACGAAGTGATCGCTTACTACCAGCGCTTAGGTGATCTCAATGTTAGCCCAGACGATGGGTGCTACCCGCTCGGTTCGTGCACGATGAAGTATAATCCTAAGGTCAACGACTGGGCGGCAGGATTGCAGGGCTTCACCGATGTTCACCCGCAAGCGCCAGTGGAAGATGCACAAGGCTGTCTCTATGTGCTACATGAGATTCAGGAGTGGTTTAAAAATATCACCGGCCTAGCAGCGGTCACGACACAGCCACTTGCGGGTGCACAGGGGGAGTTGGTCGGGCTGAAGCTCTTTCAAGCCTACCACCGTGACCGTGATGAAGTACGTGATGTGATTTTGATCCCGAGCTCTGCGCACGGCACCAACTTTGCCACCGCCACCATGGCTGGTTTCGCGGGCAAGCAGGGCAAGATCGTTTATCTCGACGCCGATATCGAGGGCCGTGTGCTCAACCAGCATTTGGATCGCTGCATTGAAGAATATGGCAACCGTATCGCAGGTGTGATGATCACCAACCCGAATACCAGTGGTATTTTTGAGACCTCCTTCAAACAAATCGCGGAGAAAATTCACGCCATCGGCGGCCTCGTCTATATGGACGGTGCGAACATGAATGCGATCGCCGGCTGGGTCGACCTCGGCGCGCTTGGTGTCGATGCAGTGCATAATAATCTTCATAAAACTTGGACGATCCCGCACGGAGGCGGTGGTCCTGGCGATGCAATTGTTGCGGTCAGCGAGCGTCTCACGCCATATTTACCTGGCTATCAAATCGAATTTGACGGTTCGCTGTATCAACCAGTGCGCGCGCCGAAGTCGATCGGCTCGTTCCACCGACATTGGGGCAATTTTGCGCATAAGGTTCGTTGTTACACCTATTTGCTGCGCCTCGGACGCGAAGGTGTGCGTCGTATGTCGGCGGTTGCGGTATTAAGTGCGCGTTACCTACAATCTCGCCTGATCGACGATTACGCCTTGTTGCCTGCCGGCGCAGATAGTGAACCGCGCATGCACGAGTTCATCCTGACTCTGAAGGAAGCGGATTTCGGCCTGCTCGATTCGGTTGGTTTACGTAAGACCGATGCCGCGCCGCGGATTGGCAAGCTGTTCCTTGATTTTGGCTTTCATGCCCCGACAGTTGCTTGGCCGGAGCCATTGGGCCTGATGATTGAGCCGACCGAAAGTTATACCAAGGCCGAACTCGATCGCTTCGTCGAAGCGGTGCAGGCGATCATTAAATTAGCGAAAGAGCATCCCGATGTGCTCAACTCCGCTCCCCACTTTACCCCGATCGACCGGGTTGAAGAAGTTGATGCGAATCGCGATGTCTGTCTTTCCGAGTCCCTCGATACCTTACCAGTAATCAACCCCGCCCGTATTTCGACCAAGGAGTTGGCAAAGCTCACGGTGCCGGAGATTTATGCTAAGATCGTCGCAGAGTTGTAGTTTTATTCAAAATCCCGAGGCACTGCGGTGCCTCGGGATTTTTGTGCCTATTTAGCTGGAGGGAAATGCGCTGTCATTTCCATGCGCAATCATCAGAATTTGCTCAGGATGTAGGTGGCAACGACGGAGCGTTTCCCTCCTGAAATCAGGCGCGTATATACTAATTACTCCTTATATACCAAGCTTAGCGTTTCCTTGGCTAACTTAGCGGGTAAAATAGATTTTTGGCTACTCCCAGCCTATCGAATTCGAAGCTTTCCCAATGGCGCTCAAACCGTTATTCTGCTCTGCATTATGAATGAGATGATGGCACTTTTTGCGGGCGTCGGTCTGGCTGCGGCCTGTGGCTTTCGTGTTTTCGTTCCTCTTTTTATCACTAGCCTCGCGGCCAGTGGGAATCTGGAAATATTTGGCGAGCTAGATGTGCAAGCGATGCTTGGTGAACAGGAGTGGCTCGGTAATCCATGGGTCACTCTTGCCCTCGGCATCGCCACGGCGTTGGAGATCGGCAGCTACTATATTCCGTGGTTAGACAATGCACTCGATACGGTAGCGACGCCTGCTGCAGTGGTTGCTGGCACGTTTATTACTGGAACGATGATGCCGGACATGATGGGTGATGGCTCATTTAAATGGATCGCAGCCACGATCGCAGGCGGAGGCACGGCAGGCCTGATTCAGGGCGCGTCAGTAATTACACGCGGCACATCGACGGCGACGACTGGCGGTATCGGTAATCCGGTGATATCGACCGCCGAACTCGGCGGCTCGATTCTCACGGCAGGCCTCGCGCTCCTGGTACCAATTTTAGCAGGCCTCTTGGTGTTGGTCTTAATGTATTTCGTAATCCGCACGATCGTCCGCTTTTTCAAGAACCGCTCGCAGGTTCCGAAAATTGATGGCGCAGCAGGCTAGGCGAGTCGAACCCCCAGTCTGACGACGGAGGCCACATCTGTAGGTGTCGCCTCGATCGTGAGATCGGGGAACATTCGCTGGGTGGCTAAACTTGCTTCGGATACTCGCCGCTTGCGATCAGCGCAGCGATGCTGGCTTGGACAAAGGGCTTGTCATCAGGATAAGTCACGCCAAACCACGCGCCGTCAGTCTCGATGACCGCACATTCGGTCTGCTCGGTCTGGATCAGGGTATCAATGATGGTCGGGATGTAGCACTCCGACTTCATTTCCCGTCCGTGTGTTTCGAGGAATTCGATAAATAAGGCCTCCAAGCTCGGGAACAGTGCCGGGGTAAAGCCCCAGAAATTCATTGAGACGATGGCTTCGGGCGCGATATCGACCGACTGGCCGGCGAGATTGTCGCCGCGCACGATGCCGTCCGCACTGCGGGCGATGGTGCCGTGCTCTTCGACGGTCTGCAGCGTGCCGCCTTCGACGCGGCAGATGCCGCGATTCACGCTGCCGTGCTCCGAGAGCGTGTTCTTGAGCGGATACCCGACCATGCAGGTGCGCAGTTCCGGCTCGTCGGTGCTCTGTGCGAAATACTGTGCGAGTTGCCTGTAGGCGTCTTGGCCGTAGAAGTCGTCCGCATTGATCACGGCAAAGGGCGCGTCGATCTCATTGCGCGCGGCACGCACCGCATGGGCAGTGCCCCAGGGCTTTTCGCGGCCCTCAGGGACGCTGAACCCCTCGGGTAGATCGGCCAAGTCTTGAAACGCATAGGCCACTTCGATGCGACTCTCGAATTTATCGCCGACGGCGGATTTGAATGCGTCTGCAAAGTCGCGGCGAATCACAAACACCACTTTGCCAAATCCTGCGCGGATGGCATCAAACACAGAGTAGTCGAGCACGGTTTCGCCGCTCGGACCCATCGGGTCGAGTTGCTTGAGGCCGCCGTAGCGGCTGCCCATTCCGGCTGCGAGAATCAAAAGTGTCGGTTGCATGGTAGTTGTGTTTAAGCGCTACCGAGCAAAGCGCAAATGCGATCTTCCTTCGAGTGCCATCAATTCATCGGGGCTGTCCTCATTGGGCGCCTGTATGCAGCTCACCGATTTCACGATCGAGGCCACGTGGGATTCGCGCCTCTGTTGCAGACTGCGCATCCAATCAGTCTGCATTTATTGAATTATGCGCAGTGCTTCGATACTGGCCATGGTGAGTAGCCATGTGAGCAGCAGTACGATGATGGTCAGGCTCGCTTTTCGCTTGGCGCCCCAGCGTGGATGCCACCAGATGAGTGGTAGCGCGAGCGGGCCGATGCAGAGGAATGCGATGACGACACTGGACGTGTTGAAATACCATTTACCCTTGGCGGGTGGGTCGGTTAGAAGCGCGGGGTAGCGCGTGGCACCGTCGAGGAATTCGCCACAATGCTTACATTTGATGGCGGCATCTTGGATCTCTTCAGCGCAGTAGGGGCAGTTTTTCATGGGGAGTGGTCGTCTTACTGTCGTATGCTAGGGTGCTACATTCACCTTAGCTACATAAACAGCATGAAGAGCTCCGCGCGGATCAGCCAGCGACTGGAGAGCTCGGCAAGAGGGGCTACCTTAGGCCTAGGAAGCGCACGTGGCATCGGGTACGCTCGGTAATATTGGTGCCGTGCCTTTGGTATTGAACGAGTTGCTGCGTTTCTCTCGGCAGACCTATTGGGACGAGGCAGATGCCCTCTGCGGAGAGTTGGTTGAGGAGCTCGGTGGGGCGATCGGGGAACGCCACGGTCGCGATGATGCGGTCAAAGGGACCGGTATCTGGCCAGCCGCGTGCCCCGTCGCTGATGCGAAAGTAGATACTACGATAGCCGAGTGCTTGCAGACGGGATTCGGCGCGTTGGGAGAGTTGCTTGCTGATTTCGATGGTATATACGGCGGCAGACAGTTGTGCGAGGAGAGCCGTTTGATAGCCGGAGCCAGTGCCGATTTCAAGTACGCGGCAATCGGGAGTGAGTTCGAGCCATTCTGTCATTTTAGCCACGAGTGAAGGCTGCGAAATAGTGGCATAGTGGCCGATGGGGAGTGGGTGGTCCAACCACGCACTCATTTTGAGTTGGGGTAGGACAAAACGGCTGCGGTCGGTGTGAGTAAAGGCCTTGCGGACTGAGGCTGAACGGATTCGTCTTACCAGCGGTTCAGCTTGTGGGTAATAGCTCATAGTTACAGTATAATTGTATGCTGGCCGAGGTCAACGGCTGCAGTGTCGACTGAATTCGCTTGGCGTGCCGGAGGTTTTTATCTCTAACTCAGGTCTACCGTCTCAAGTTTCCTCCTTCAAGTCTCAGCTCTCCGGTTTCAAGTCTCTTAAAGTATGTCCTCTCTAACTATATGGTTCGAAGCGATGCGTCCGAAGACGCTGCCGGCGGCAGTGGTGCCAGTCTTATTGGCGTCGAGCTTGGCGTATGCGGACGGTGCCTTTGACTGGCGAGCGGCGGCGATTTGCTTGGCTTTTGCGCTGTTGATCCAGGTTGGCACTAATTTTGCCAATGACTACCTGGACGGCATTAAGGGCACGGATACCGAGGCGCGACTTGGGCCGCGGCGTGCGGTGGCTGCCGGATTGATTGCGCCTGCGACGATGAAGCGGGCGACGATCCTGGTGTTGGCTGTCGGGTTTTGCGTGGGGCTTGGGCTGATCCCGTTTGGTGGCTGGTGGTTGCTGGCAGTCGGCGTGGCGAGCGTGGCTTGTGCATGGCTTTACACGGGTGGGCCGTATCCGCTGGCTTATAATGGGCTAGGGGATGTGTTTGTGGTGTTATTTTTCGGATTTGTGGCGGTGGGCTGCACGTATTATGTGCAGGCTGGGTTGATCTCGCGCGAGGTGGTGTTACTGGGGCTCGGTTGCGGGTTACTGGTGAATAACATCTTGGTAGTGAACAATTATCGAGACATCGACGAAGATCGTGCGGCTCGAAAGCGCACGCTGGTGGTATTCTTTGGTCGCCGCTTTGCGCAGATGCAGTACTATGCGTCAGTGCTGTTGGCGGGTGCGGTGGTGTTGAGCTTTTGGGCAGTCGGCTATGGGGCGTTCGTCTTTCTGGCGTTGTTGCCGGTGGGGTATGCGCTGGTTCTCGGAGGGCGCTTGTCTGTGGCCGAGGGGACGGAGGACTTCCTGGAAGCGTTGAAGGGTTCGGCCAAAGTAGTGGCTGCGTATGGTGTGCTATTTTCGGGGGGGTTGCTGCTCGGGGTCCTGCTGTGAAAGGAGCGAGTGCGTCTCGCTCTGATTGGCGGATGAGGAATGCTGTGGGCGGGTCGCCCCCTCTCCTCTAGTTACGAATTAAACGAATTACGCTTGGGCTAGCCTGCCCATCAAAGCTCTAAAACACTACAAAGAGAATAGATACTTGCCATTTAGGGGCGACTACCTTTGCTTCTCCCGTTTTTCAACCTACACAATCTTATGGTACTTCCAGAAATCTATTCTCTCCTTCCTCTTGCTCAAGCAGCGCCCTCCGGTGGTGGCCTAGGGCAGTTCCTGCCGATTGTCCTGTTGTTTCTAGGCATGTGGTTTCTCATCATCGCACCACAGCGTAAGCGTCAAAAAGCGCATGATAAGATGCTTAGCGAGATCAAGAAGGGCGACGAAATCGTCACGACTGGCGGTCTTTTCGGCACGGTGACCCGTGTGAAAGACGATCGCTTCGTGGTCGAAATCGCGGATAACACGCGAATCGAGCTCGGCAAGGGCTTTGTCTCAAGCAAAATCGAAGCAACCATCGTCGAGTAGTTCGACCTGTTTACATATTTAAATATCCCATGTCCGGCAATATACTTTGGAAATTCCTCCTCACGGCAGTCATCATCTTTTGGTGCGTCGCTGAGATCTCTCCCTTAAAGGATCGTCCATTCGAGGACTACATCCTTGCGCAAGCGACTGCGGAAACTGCTGAATTCGCTTCGATCATGGCGCGTGCTGAGGCACGCGTTGATTCGAGGGAGTCTAAGACACTGTTTCTGGCATTACGCGAGATGGGTGCCGAAGACGATATCGACTATGCGGTGTTCTTCCCAGAGGTGAACCTGCGCGACGTTGCGAATCAAAATAAACGCAACGATATTCTGCTTAAGTACATCCTCAGTTCCGCGCAGAGCAATCTACGCCTCGGCCTCGACCTTAAAGGCGGCGTCGGTGTCACACTGAAGATTGCCGAGGATGCCCCAGGTAGTAAATTCGAACAAGCCGAGCAGCTTAAGGATGCCATTGAGATCATGGGTAGTCGTTTGGACGGTCACGGTGTGGCTGAGCCGATCATTCGTCCTGTCGGCGATGACGCGATCGAGATCCAAATCGCTGGCTTGTCCACTAAGGATAACCCAGAGGTGCTCGAAGACTTGAAGAAGCCTGCTCGCCTCGAGTTCCGCTCGGTACACGAGACTTTGAGCCCCGACACGACTCCAAAGAACAAATATCCTGTCGGCTATGAAGTGCTCGCTGAGGAAAACGAAGATCGTAAGACGGGTGAAGTGTATGAGCGCCGCATTTTTGTTAAGCTTATCCCAGAAGCGACGGGTGAAATCGTCGATGATGCCTATGTCTCGCAAACGCAAACTGGTGGTTTTCAGATCAATCTTGAAATGACGAGCGAAGGTGCTGACATCCTCGCTGCCGTGACAGAGAGGATGATCGGCAAGCCACTTGCCATCGTTCTTGACGGTAAGCTTTACTCGGCACCAACAGTGAACGGTGTCCTTTCTAGTCGCGCTCAGATCACTGGGACTTACTCGCAACGTGAAGCGATCGACCTTGCCAACGTCTTGAACAACCCACTCGCGGTTGAGTTGCGTGTCGACCAAATGTATGAAGTGCAGCCGACATTGGCCGAAGGTGCCCGTGCTAGCTCGATCAGTGCAGCTCAGTGGGGTGCTTGCCTGGTGGTCGGGTTCATGCTACTGTATTATTTTGCTGGCGGCGTGGTCGCCGTCATTTCCGCTTTGGTTAATATCGCCATCGTTCTCGGCGTGCTTGCCAGCCTCGGAGCGACGCTGACACTTCCAGGTGTTGCAGCACTGGTGCTGACACTTGGGATGGGAGTGGATGCTAATATTTTGATCTTTGAGCGTTTACGTGAAGAGCTGAAGAGCGGCAAAAGTATCAAGAATGCCACTGCAGGTGCATTCAATAAGGTAACTTCAACCATTGTAGACGCCAACGTCACGACTTTGATCACTGCGTCGATTTTGATCTGGCTCGGCACTGGTCCGGTTAAGGGCTTTGGCATCACGCTCGCAATTGGTATCTGTGCATCGATCTTCTGTGCGCTGGTGGTAACTCGATTGTTGGTTGATTTCCTTGTGCATCGTATCGGTTTACAAAAAGTGCTGGGCATGGACCTCTTCCCGTCCAAGAAGCTTGATTTCTTTAAATTCCGTAAGCCTGCATTTGTTATTTCTTGGCTGATCGTGCTTGCTGGTGTCGTCAGTGTAGTGGTTCACCATGATAATATCTTGGGTAAAGATTTCACCGGTGGCGATGAGATGACAGTCGCATATGACCAACGCCTCGGCGCTGATGAGATCATGCAAGTGGTGGCGGACCAAGATCTCGGCGATGTGACTCCGATTTACCAGAGCCTTATTGGGCAGGATGTTGAAATCCTGAAGTTGCAAACACCATTTGATCAAGCACGTCCGGTGCTCGAGCAGCTTCAAGCGGCTTTCCCTGATGCAAATCTAAAAGAGACAGGCATCACTCAGATCGGTGCATCTGTTTCAAAGAGTATCCAATGGAATGCACTGTATTCTGTGCTGTGCGCATTGGGTGGCATCCTCCTCTACGTCGCCTTCCGATTCGAAGTCGGCTACGGAGTCGGCGCGGTCGTCGCAACGATTCACGACGTCTTGATGACGATCGGTATCTTCGTCATTTGCGGCGAACTGGGTATTTTCGTGAGCGGCCAATTCACCGCTCCGATGTTGGCAGCGATTCTAATGATCGTGGGTTACTCGATTAATGATACCATCGTGGCCTTTGACCGTATCCGTGAAGAACTGGAACTTAACCCTGGTACAGATTTACGCTCGATTATCAATCTTGCGCTCAGCCGAGTGTTCTCTCGCACATTGCTCACCAGTATCACGACATTGCTTGCGGCCCTGTCGCTGTACATCTTCGGAGCCGGAGTCATCACCGATTTCTCCTTTATCTTCATTGTTGGTATTCTTACCGGAACGTTCTCCTCCATCTTTATTGCTAGCCCCATATTCTACTGGTGGCACAAGGGTGATCGTCGCCACGTCGAAGAGCACCAGCTCACGCCGAAGCGCTATGAGTGGGAGAGCGCGAGTGAAAATTAAGCTATCAATAGTTGATTTTTAAACAGGAATGGCGAATCGGCAACGATTCGTCATTTTTATTTTAAGTGATCGATTGAAGTCGCCAACTGCTTAGCTCCACGATTCTAATACTAGTATCCTAATTTTATGCTTTGGACGACAACTGATACCAACCAGATTCTAGCCGCCACTCTAAGCGAAGAGCTACGTGTGTCCAAGGTCATGGGCGAATTGCTTTCGCAGCGAGATTTGGGCACGGTCGAAGCTGCGGAAGAGTTTCTTCGCCCACGGCTGGCACAGTTGGACAATCCCTTTGCGCTGAAAAACCTTCGCGCCGCAGTGACACGTATTGAACAGGCGATCGAGGCGAAAGAGTCGGTGCTGGTGTTTGGTGATTATGACGTCGATGGCGTAACTAGCACCGTGCAGCTCGTTAGTATGCTACGTACGCTCGGTTTAGAGCCGCGCTATTGTGTGCCGCTGCGCTTAGATGAAGGATATGGCTTGAGCCGTGAGGCAATCACCCGTGTCTTCGCAGGTGAAGTGCCAGACTTATTTATTGCGCTGGACTGTGGCACTAACGCACACGAACCAATCGCATATTTGCGTGAGTTGGGCTGCGACGTGATTGTGGTCGATCATCACCAGACCAAGACGATCGCACCTGAAGGGTGTATTTTTGTAAACCCGCATGTGAACGATCTTGAGGATGCGCCGTGGCGCGATCTGTGTACTGCGGGTCTTGTGTTTAAGCTGTTGCACGGGCTTCTAAAAAGTCGTCGCGAGGCTGAAGATTCGCGCGTAGATGGGATTCAACTTAAAGACTACCTAGACCTCGTCGCGATGGGCACGATTGCCGATCTGGTACCGTTGCGCGGGGAAAATCGTATTCTCTCATGGTTTGGCTTGCGCCACCTGCGTGCGAATGGCCGCATTGGCATTGGCGCTTTAGCCGAAATCAGCGGCATGGATGCCAGTCAAGAAATGGCGGCATCTGATATTTCGTTTAAACTCGCGCCGCGCATTAATGCCAGTGGGCGCTTGGGTGATGCGTCACTGCCGATGAATCTGCTGTTGAGCAATGATTTGGCAGCATGCCAAAAGATTGCGCGCGAGCTCGATACGATGAATCGCGAGCGCCAAGGTATTGAGCGCGGCATTGCCGCTAAGGCAGAGCAACGGGCGGCTGAGGAGTTTGCGGATGAACCAGGTATTGTGTTGTTCGCTCAAGATTGGCACCCCGGGGTCGTCGGTATCGTGGCGAGTCGCGTGAGCCGTCACTTTCATAAGCCCTGTGTAATTCTCGGTGCGGATGGTGACGACGCGCATGGTTCCGGGCGTAGTGTGGCGACGGTAAATTTAGTCGAGGTCTTTCAACGTTGTACCGATTTTCTCGGCCACTGGGGAGGCCATCCGATGGCGGCAGGTGTTTCGCTGAAAGTCGCGAACATTAAAGCATTTACCGAGTGCTATCTCAAAAGTTTGAAGGCGCTCTATCCTAATGGTTTGCCTGAGCCGTCACTGAAGTTGTCCACTTGGTTGGAGGTTGAAAACTTAGAAGAGGGCTTACTTGAAGAGCTGGACCGTTTGCATCCGTTTGGTCAAGGCAATGCCGAGCCAGTATTTGGTTTGCGTGGCGTTGTTCTTGAAGAAGCGCCGCATGCCTTCGGTGAGGGCAACTTCCGTTTCCGTATGCCAAGAGTTGAGGGTAACCGAAGTGGCGTCGCTGGTATCGCATGGCGTATGCATGGTGTGCCGGAAGTGGGGCAGTCAATCGATTTAGCGGTGCGCTTTTCATGGAACCATTGGCGCAACAGTCGCTATCCGCAAGTGACTCTGATCGACTGGAAGCCGTCGGCCTAGCTGGACCCTGAGTATTCAGCTGAATGAAACGGGCTAGAGTGTGAGTGAGACAATCGCACTTGGCTGCTAGTGCGTCAGAATTCGCTGTTGTCTGTAAATTATAGATTGCAGCGGGCAGATCTGGGTGGGAGATGTCTAATGATTGCAGTCCTGCATGGAGAGCTGAGTGCACGCGCTTGGGATCTGGAAGAGTTAGCTATTATGCCGTTAGTTAAGTGCTGTTGCGGCGACTATAGAGTTCAATGGTTAATCTATTCAAATTATTTTGAATGATGCATATTTGGTCCCAAAGGACTAGATTCATTAATTGCGAATCACCCTAGCATGAGTCATTTTAATATTCCGCTTTATTTACACGTTTGCAATCAGAATTAGTCACCAATGAAACTAGCTGACTCTCCAAAATACACAGTATCAGTACACCGCCGAGGCTGGTTTAGCTGGACTGTCAATGCGCACCAGCGCGAGTCAATCTCGACTCAGTACGTCCAGCAAGGTTCGAATCTAAGCTGGATAATGGACGAGGGAAGTGATGCGCGAATCTTGTTTCGCCGTGGCATGCATTTTTTGAGTGTTCATGAAAATCACGTATTAATAGCCAGAGAATTGGTGTTATAAAAACTCATGAATCAGGCAAAAAAAGGGGCCTTATCGATTGCACTACTGGATCAACATTGCATCTTACGTGATGAACTTGAATCCTTGTTTGACGGGACGGAGGAGCTAGCGGTCGTCGGTAGTGTTTCGCGCCCCAAAGAGCTTTTAAAGTGCTTTAATATCCTGCAGGTCGATGTCGTGGTGATGGGCTTGATCTTCGACGGTGACGATGCCCTACGCGATATTACTTATTGGTCCGAATCACATCCTGAAACTAAGTTTCTTGTGCTGTCTCAACTCCCGGAAATAACCTGTGCGAGGCGTGTCCTAGACGCGGGTGGAAATGGTTATTTAATGAAAGGGAGTTCACCGAGTGCCCTTATCGACGGAGTTTTTCGAGTCGCTGCTGGTGGAGTGGTGGTTAGTGCCTCCATCGCCGATCAATTATTGACCGATTTCTCTAAACGCACGACTCGAAACGAGATGAATTGTTTCGACCAACTCACGGCTTTAGAGCTGCATGTGTTGAGTCTGATCGGACAGGGGTATGCCAATACTGCGATCGCGACTACAATGGATCTCAGCAAGGATGCTGTGAGCACTTGTAAAGAAGGTCTCAAAGCGAAACTCTCGGTAACAAGTAGTCAGCAATTGATGCAACTCGCCCTGCAGCGCCTAGGGTGTCGTTAAAAGTCGGAGAGCTGGCGATTCATATATACCTGGCATAGATTTAGTGTCCTAGAAGTGCGTTAATCGAGCGAGCAACTGATGAGTTCGGGTAGGATGTACTTACGACCTGCCTTTGATCCGGTGTCTAGCGTAGTATGCTATTTGAGTGAGCAATGGTGGTCATTGCTGAGATCGAAAAGTTCTGCAGTGAAATTAAACCCGTGCTGTAGTCCTTTGCAATCGGCTGAAGTTGGATGCTGTGGTGCTCTATCGAGAGTCACTTGATTGGAGCACACCGGGTGTCACTTGTAGTTTACAGCAAAAATGTGAAACTCGGGTGGACTCTTTGAGAGAAATCGCCAGATTGATCAGTTTGTATGACTATCACCGCTTCTAATATTCTTCTAGGTGTCAACGTGGACCACTGCGCGACAGTGCGCCAAGCGCGCTTTCGAGAGCATGCCCTCGATCATGGTAACGAAGTTGAGCCCGACCCCGTTGCGTTTGCCTTGCTGTGTGAACAAGCTGGGGCGGATGGTATTACGATGCACCTGCGTGAGGATCGTCGCCACGTGCAGGACGCAGACATTCGCCGTGCGCATGCGCAGATTCGCACACGCTTGAACTTTGAGATGGGTTGTTCAGACGAGATCGTGGCGCTCGCGTTAGAACTGAAGCCGCATTCGGTCTGTCTTGTGCCAGAGAGTCGCGAAGAAGTGACAACTGAAGGCGGCCTTGATATCGTCGGGCAGAAATCGCGTGTGGGGGATGTGGTTTCGGCGATGACAGAGGCGGGTATTATCACTAGTTTATTTATTGATCCCGATCGAGCACATATCGAGGCCTCCGCTGAACTGAAGGCACCGTGGATCGAGCTGCACACTGGAGCTTATGCGAATGCATATTATGGTGATCGTCGCGCGGCAGAGTTGGAGATTCTTTGCCAGGGGGCAGAATTGGCGCATCGTCTTGGCTTAGTGGTGAATGCAGGCCATGGAATTAATTACACCAACATCTCGGAGGTGCTGGAGATCCCGCATCTGCATGAGTTGAACATTGGGCATACCATTGTGAGCCGCGCATTGTTTGTTGGAGTGGAGCAGGCCGTTCGTGAAATGAAGGCATTCCTAAAATAGTGTGCAGAGCACTTTTATAGGCAAAATAGACGTGTCTTTTCGTTGAGTTTTAGTCGCTGCCGATTTTTACTTACATCTTTCTCTATTATATAACTTCCTTTGATTCCCTAGTATGAAAGCGTTGCCTTGCACACATCCAGCTCTTACCTGCCAAGAATCTGCCGAGCTCGAAGCTTTAATTCTTCCAGATGAAACCGCCGAATGGGCTGTGATGCAGCAGGCTGGGGTGGGTATTGCCAAGGCGATTTGCTTGGATTATCAAGAACTGCGACAGTTGCCAAAAGGGCTGAGTGTGCTGGCATTGATAGGTAAGGGGAACAATGGCGGAGATGCACTTCTCGCTTGTGGGCAGTTGTTAGCAGATTTTCCGCGCGCGCGCGTGACTTTGATATTTGCAGTCGATCCCGCCGCGCTAAAGCCTTTAGTGGCACGTGCGTATCAACAATTGAAGGGGCGCGTTAGCCAGCATGAGGTCGATGTTCAGAGTGATGTAGCGACGATCCATGAGCTGTTGGATACTGTTTCGGACGATGGTGCGTTTGATATTTGTATTGATGGCTTGTTGGGCATGTCGTTTCAGCCACCAGTGCGTGAACCGATGCGTGTGTTGATTGAGGCGATTAATAGCTATGAGAAAATCGGTCTGCGTGCAGCGGTGGACTTGCCCAGTGGCAAGGGCGATATTTCTGATGAGTTGAGCTTTCGGGCGGATTTCACCTATGCGACTGGAGTTGCGAAGAAGGTGTTGTTCGAGGGCATCGCAGAATCCGGACGAGTGCGTACGATCGATCTTGGCTTTTTCCAGACACCTGCAGGTCAGGCGCTGGACGTTACGGAGATGGTTTTAAATGACTCAGTGTTGAACCCGTTGCGGGCTTTACGCCCTGCATCGGTTGACAAGCGTGCGTTTGGCCACCTATTTATACTTGGTGGCTCGGCCTTTATGCCGGGAGCTTTATTAATGGCGGTGCAGGCCGCAGTGCGTTCGGGCGTTGGCTTAGTCACTGCCTTTGCGCCGGCTTCAGTGGCAGCAACCTTGGCTGCTCAGGTGCCGGAGGCGATGTGGGTGCCGTGGCCTGAGACTGCCAATGGCACGTTGAATCCGCGAGCGACGCCATTATTGCTGGATCGTATTGATCAGGCGACCGCAGTACTGCTTGGCCCAGGTATGGGCAAAGATCGCAATACTGAGATGGTGGCCCAGGAGATCGTGAAGAAAGTGGATCTACCGGTTGTTTTGGATGCAGATGCGTTGCGATTACGTGTGCTGGAATTGATTCCGAAGCGTAAGTCTTCCGCAGGTTCTGTTATTTTAACCCCGCACATGGGTGAGTTTATGCTTATCGCGAAGCTCGATAAGCCTGATTACTCGAATGAGACCTTAAGGACGTTTTGCCAAAGTTATCGTGTGACGACGGTTCTTAAGTCGGCGCATACGCGCATCTGTGATGGTGAAAATATTTGGTATAATGCTTGTGGGGGACCAGTTCTATCGCGTGGCGGTAGTGGTGACCTGCTGGCGGGGCTTATTGGAGGTATGATTGCTCAAGGTCGTGCGGATGCGCAGACCTGTGCTGCTCGTGGTGTAGTGCTACATGGGCTTGCGGCTCAGCGACTGGCTCGCGCGCACGGTCAGGTTGCAGTGCACACTACGCAGCTATTAGAATATTTGCCTAGCGTTTTGCGACAGGTGTAGGTTGGTTTACTTTTGGTGGGCTGTCGTTGAGAGCCGTTCTTGGGTATCGGTGCTCCCAATCTTCTTACCTAGCAAAATTAAGATTGTTCTAGATGGTCGATCTGTTAGTTTCTAGAAATGCTCTCGCCATTAAATCAACGTCAAGCATTGTTGGTGCTTAACGCCTTGCCGCTTGTCGGTCCGATCATGTTGCGGCATCTAATGGATGCTTTCGGTGGCGATGCTGTTGCGGTGCTTACTGGTAAGCATGCGAAGCTGCTCGGAGTGAAAGGAGTTGGGCCCAAGGCTGCTGATGCGATGGTGCATTGGGCAGATCGATTTGATCTCAGCAAAGAGGTAGCAAAGATGCGTCAGACAGGCACACGATTCTTCATTCAAGAAGATGATAAATTCCCAGAATTGCTCAGGGAAACGTATGATCCACCTATCGGTTTGTATTGGCAAGGTGAATACGTCGTGGATCGTCCCTGCGTGGCGATTGTCGGTACGCGTCGCTCCACACTATATGGGCATAGTGTGACGAAAAAATTTGCTTCCGAACTGGCAGGTCTCGGTTTTTGTATCGTCAGTGGCATGGCGAGTGGCACCGATACCGCGGCTCATGAGGGCGCACTGGAGGCCGGCGGTAAAACCGTCGCGGTTTTTGGCTGTGGTTTGGATACGATCTATCCGCCTGAGAATAAAGACTTGTATGAAAATATCGTCGCGCATGGCGCGGTCGTCAGTGAGTTCCCTTTTGGGCGACGGGCGGATCGACAGACTTTCCCGATGCGCAACCGAGTGGTGGCTGGCATGTGCCAGGGAGTGATTGTGATCGAGAGTGCAGTGTCCGGGGGGAGTATGATTACTGCGCGTTTTGCGGGTGAGCAGGGGCGCACGTTGATGGCGGTGCCTGGCCGAATCGACCAAGCAAGCAGCGGCGGCTGTCATCAGTTGATTCGCGATGGCGCAATCATGGTGACTTCGGTGGATGATATTTTGGAGGAGCTTCGCTACCAGCGCATGCAGTTTCCCGTACAAGGGTCGGGGCTGAGTCTGGAGGCTGCGGAATCCACACCACCGTCCCTGTCAGGTATAGAGCAGGCAGTGATGGATTATTTTGTTGGCGGTGAAATTGCCTCGCCCGATGCGTTGGCCGAGCGTTTAACACGGCCAATTGCCGAGATATCGGGAGTGTTGATGGGGCTCGAGTTGAAGCGTCTGATCGTGAAACGTGCGGATGGTCGTTTCGAAGCGCGCTAGCTGCAGAATTCTCATTCTTAGAATGGAACCAATCTGCGTGAGTCTTGACAGTATGGGCTCGGTTTTTTATATATTTTAGACTCTTGATCAAAAAAATTACAGTTGCATGGCTATTGAGCCTGTTTGTTTGGAACGTCGCGTTAGCGGGGGTGCCAAGCGTGTTGCTGTGTTTGCATCATGATTTTGCGGTGCATCTTGAAACTGAAGGTGCCGAGCATGGCCACTGTGACGATGGGCATGATCATGTGGAGTCTCAGGAAACAGAACTATGCGTCGTCAAGGATGGTTGCACCGATCTTGAGTTGCAGGGAGGCGAGCAAATTCCTTCGCGCTTGAATGAAGTGCGTTCAGTGGATTTGCCAATCCTCTCTGTCGCTGAGTTTAACTTTCATGATTTGGACGTCCGTAAGATAGAGACCTTAAGCATCTTGCTTTCACGACTTCGCGGTCCGCCGCCGTCGGCGCATTGGTTGACTGATTACTACATTCAAAAGACAGTCCTGCGGGTTTGATGTCCTAATACACTTAGCTTTACTGGTTTAATCAAACCAGTCGTATTTGTAGCAGCACGCTACGCCACAGCTTCATTGTATTAGGATTTTTTATGGTTAACTTTTTGAAATTAGGACGCGCTGCCGCGTTCGTCCTCATCGTCCAATCGACTTTAAGTAGTCTAGTCGCCGCACCGCTCTTGCTTAGCAAAGAGCAAGCCGTGGTACGTGCCTTGCAGCAGAACCCAGCGCTGAATGCGGCACGCACCACGATCGATCGTGCGCTAGGGAATCGTCAGCAAGCGGGACGCTGGGCGAATCCAGAGCTCAGTATTGATTACACCACCGATCAGACCTTCAACGACGAAGGGGAGTATGGCTACTCCGTTGGCTTCGAGCAGCGCTTTCCCGTAACGAACCGACTGCGCCTGCAACAGTCGATCGCGCAAGATGAGATCGATTTGGCTGAAGCAGAAGTCGCCAATCAAGTGCGATTGCTCACGCTCGAGGTCGAGACCTCGGTCGCTGCGGCGACTGCGCTGGAAGCTCAAATCGAACTGCGCGACGAGCGTTTGGAGTTGAATCGTAAGTTCGCAGAGTTCATGGAGTCGCGGATTGGGACTGGAGAAGTCTCTTCAGTGGAGACCAATCAAGTGCAGATCGAGTTGTATGCAGTGGAGCAAGAGAAGCAGGAACTCTCGAATACGCTGTTATTGGAACTCGCTAAATTGAAGCAACTGGTAGGAGCTGATGTGGATGCCGAGCTGAGCTTAACCCATCAATTTGAACTGCCCGCCACGCAACCGCAGTTGGTCAGCCTCACGCAGGAGTCACTCGTGCAGCATCCCGAATATCGCATGAAGGCGTTGCTGTTTCGCATCTCCGATAAGCGAGTCTCCGTGACCAAGGCCAAGCGCTGGGCTGATATCGCGGTGCGTGTATTTTTTGAAGAAGAGCACAGTGTCGATGATCCTGGTGGCCTGGGGACGGACCGTTTCTTTGGTGTCGGTGTGTCAATTCCACTACCGTTGTTGGATCGCAAACAAGGCTCAATTCGAGTCAGCCGTGCAGAACAGCGACAGTTTAAATACGAGCTCGATCGCGTCGGTTTAGAGGTGCGCAGCGAAGCACACTCGCAGGCGACTCTCGCGGTGAGTCTGTATCAGCAGGCGCGCGACTATGATCAACACTTAACGCAGTTAGTGGCAAAAAACCTTGCCGAGATGAAGTCCGCTTATGGCGCGGGACAAATTAACCTGGTCGAGCTGTTTCGCTCACAAGAGCAAGGCCTTCGGGTGCAATCAGCACAACTGACTAAGCTGCACGATTTCGAACAGGCGATAATCCGCTGGAAAGCCGCCACCGCCCAGATGCAACCAGTGCTCCAATAACCCCAAACACTTTTTTAATTAAATTAAATGAAACAAACAAATTTTAATCTCAGCCTGAGTGTCATCTGTTTATCGCTACTAAGTGCCACTGCATCATGGGCTGCGATCGAGACGCCCATTATTCTCGATGCGACAGGAGTCGCGAATCTCCGGATTCAAACAGTGGAAGTGGAAGAGCGTGATTTTGAGACAACAGTCTTTGCGATCGGGCGTATTGAAGAAATCCCGTCGAAGCATTCTGTGCTGTCGTCTCGTGTCGCTGGTCGTGTGGTCGGTCTGCATGCATTCGAAGGAGATTCGGTGGCTGCGGGCGATGTGATAGCGACGATTGAGACCCGCCTCATTGGCGACCCGCCGCCGCAGGTGCAGCTGAAGGCGCCGCAAAGTGGTCTGGTGGTGGAGTCACACATACGCCTTGGGCAGCCCGTGCAACCTGATGTCGAGTTAATGGATATTTCGGACCGTTCAAGCATGTGGGCCGTGGCGAAGATTCCTGAGAATGAAGCCGCGCGCGTACAAGTGGGCAGTTATGCACATATCAAGGTGCCTGCTTTGGGGCAGTCTT
>JABJQI010000189.1 GCA_018663485.1 Opitutia bacterium | reverse complement strand
TCGCTCGGCCTCGAACCAATCCGAATCGAAACCGAGGCAGGCCGCGCGGCATACGAGCAGGAGCAACGCGCCCTCACCGAAGCGGGCAAACCGTTGCGCGCACGTTTGATTGCTGCGCTGGAAATGCTACTCGAACAGCCTTCTGCGTAAACTCCGCCGGCGGTGCACCGATCCATCTACTTTGAGATAAAAAACAGCTGGACGCACACTTTTCCTTCCCCTCCAAAGGAGTGAAGCTAAAGTGTACGCTTTGACTTTTCCACTCCCCGAAACGGAGCCTTTTTTTATACGACCCATGCAGACCCAATTCATTGATCAAATCGCCGAAGAACTGAGCCTTAGCGCTCAACAAGTCACCGCCACCGCAGCGCTCATCGCCGACGGCGGCACCGTGCCCTTCATCGCCCGCTACCGCAAAGAGCAAACCGGCGAACTCGATGAAGTGCAGATCACCAACATCCGTGATCGGCTCCAGCAGCTCGCCGACCTCGCCGCCCGTCGCGAGTCGATCAAGACCTCACTCAAAGAGCGCAACCTGCTGAGCGACGAGCTTGATGGCAAGATCGACGCCGCCGAAACCCTCGCCAAGCTCGAAGACATCTACCTGCCGTTCCGCCCTAAGCGTCGCACCAAAGCGATGATCGCCCGCGAGCGCGGGCTGGAGCCACTCGCCACACATCTGTTCGAAAACCAAAACGCCAGCGACACCGCCGAACAAGCACTCACCTACGTCGATGCCGAAAAGGAAGTGGCCGATGCCGACGCCGCGCTCGAAGGCGCCCGCCACATCATCGCCGAGTGGATCAGCGACGACGCCGATGCGCGTGAGTCCCTGCGTAAACTTTTTTGGGAGCACGGCACGCTCGTCTCCGAAGGCTTCCCCGGCAAAGAAGTCGAAGGCGCTAAATTCAGCGACTACTTTGACTGGAAAGAGCCGATCAAAAACGCCCCCTCCCACCGCGTGCTCGCCATCCGCCGCGGCGAGAAAGAAGGCTTCCTGTTTCACCGCATCACTCCCGAAGAAGAATCTGCGATCATCATTCTGGAGAAGCAATTCCTTAACGGACGCGGCTCCGCTGCTAGCGAAGTCAAGAAAGCCATCGGCGATTGCTACAAGCGACTACTCGCGCCATCCATGGAAACCGAAGTGCGCCTACGAGCGAAAAAGCAGGCCGATGTGGCCGCGATTAAAGTATTTGCCGACAACGTCCGCGAACTCCTACTCGCCTCCCCGCTCGGCCAAAAACGCACCATGGCGGTCGACCCTGGTTTTCGCACTGGTTGCAAAACTGTGATCCTCGACGCGCAGGGCCAACTCCTCTTCAACCACGTGCTATTTTGCACCGGCGGCGCAGGCCAAGTCGACCGCGCCAAGGCCGAAGCCAAAGCACTGATCGAGCGCTACGACATCGAAGCCATCGCCGTCGGCAACGGCACCGCAGGCCGCGAGACCGAAGCCTTCTTTCGTGAACTCGGTCTTTCCAAAAAAATCGTCATCGTCAGCGTCAACGAATCAGGCGCGTCGATCTACTCCGCCTCCGAAGTGGCGCGCGAAGAATTCCCCACCGAAGACATCACCGTGCGCGGTGCGGTCTCGATTGGCCGCCGCCTGATGGATCCACTCGCCGAACTAGTGAAGCTCGACCCCAAATCGATCGGCGTTGGACAATATCAACACGACGTCGACCAATACGCACTCAAGCGCACCCTCGACGACACTGTGATCTCCAGCGTGAACAAGGTCGGCGTGGAAATAAACACCGCCAGCAAACAGCTACTCTCTTACGTCTCTGGCCTCAACGAATCCATCGCGGGCAACATCGTTGCGCACCGCCAAGAAAACGGCCCCTTTAAATCGCGCCAAGAATTCTCCGAAGTCAGCCGCCTCGGGCCCAAGGCCTTTGAGCAATGCGCCGGCTTCCTGCGGATTCGCCACGCCGCACATCCGCTCGATCAAAGTGGCGTGCACCCTGAGCGCTATCAACTCGTCGAGCAAATGGCTGCTGCAGTCGGTTGCCAACTGGTCGATCTGACACGCGACAGCAGCGCACGCGACAAGATCAAACTCGAGAACTACGTATCCGACGAAGTGGGCCTGCCGACCCTACGCGACATCATGAACGAGCTCGCCAAGCCCGGCCGCGATCCACGTAAGCAATTTGAAGTCTTCCAATTCGCCGACGGCGTCGAAAAGCCGACCGACCTCACCCTCGGCATGAAGCTCCCTGGTATCGTGACCAACGTCACCGCGTTTGGCGCGTTCGTCGACATCGGCGTGCACCAAGACGGCCTCGTTCACATTAGTCAATTGGCCGACAAGTTCGTCGATGATCCTAACAAAGTGGTCAAAGTCGGTGACAAGGTGCAAGTGACCGTCACCGAAGTCGACATGCAGCGCAACCGCATCGCCCTCTCCATGAAGCAGCAGCCCGAGATTGGCGGCAAAAAGGAACGCTCCGGCGCACCAGCCGCAAAGCCAGGCGGTCGCGGCAGCAATCAAGCACGCGGCAACAACGGCAACCGTGGAGGTAGCAGCAATTGCGGTGGCGGCGGCAATGACTTCGGCAACAACTGGTTCGACGCCGCACTGAAGAAATAGGCAGGCGCAACGGCTACGAACGTCATACCACAAAAAAGGCCGGAGTTCGCAGTGCGAAGTCCGGCCTTTTGCTGATTCAATTAGTTCGACTAGATGTGGATCGCTTCGCCAAACACGGCAGCTGCGGCTTCCATCGTAGCCTCACTCAAGGTGGGGTGCGCGTGGATGGTGTTGTGAATCTCTTCCGCAGTCGCTTCGAGCTTCTTGCCTAGGCAGTATTCACCAATCATTTCAGTGGCGTCGCCACCGACGATGTGCGCACCCAGAATTTCGCCATACTGTTCGCACACGAGAAGCTTGACGAAGCCTTCAGGAGCCCCCGATGCGACGGCCTTACCAGATGCTTGGAAGGGGAATTTGCCGACCTTGTATTTGATGCCCTCTTCCTTGAGCTTATTCTCGGTCTTACCGATCGAAGCGACTTGCGGGATGCAGTAAGTGCAGCCAGGGAAATCGGTCACTTGCTTCGCTTGGCTGTGACCAAACATGCCCTGCACCGCTTGAATCGCTTCGTAGGTCGCCACATGCGCGAGCCAAGGTGGCCCAATAATATCGCCTGCCGCGTAGATCCCCTTGACGCTGGATTCGTAGTTGCCATCGACTTTGATGTAACCGCGATCTTGCGCGAGCTTGGTGCGCGCAGACAGTAGTCCGGCGGTGTTGGCAACCACACCGATGGCGATCAGCACGCAATCCGCAGTGATCGACTCGGCCTTGCCAGCCTTGACGAGGTCCATCTTTACGTTGTTCTTGGCGACCTTGATGTTTTCGACCGCAGTGGAAGTGCGGCAGTCAATGCCCTGTTTCTTAAACTCCTTAGCAACCACCGCTGCGACTTCGTGATCTTCGACTGGCAACACTTGATCGAGCATCTCGACCAGCGTGACCTTGGTGCCGAAGGCATTGAGGAAATAGGCAAACTCTGCGCCAATCGCACCAGCGCCGACAATTACAATGGACTTCGGCTGTGTCTTCATCTCCAGCGCTTGGCGAGAGGTCATGATGCGCACACCGTCGACTTCGATGTCGGGCAGTTGACGTGGCTTGCAGCCAGTCGCAATGAGGGTGTTCTCGGTGACCAAGATCTTGCCCTTATCTGGACCGTCAGTGACCTCCACCATCCCGGGGACTGCGATCGTACCGACCCCCTTAATGTAATCGACCTTGTTCTTCTTAAACAGAAACTCGATACCTTTGGCCATCGTGCCCGATACGTTGCGTGACCGCTGAATGATCTTTGTAAAGTCATAACTCGCGCCCGTCACACTAATACCGAAGTCTTCACAGTGCTTAATTTTATTAAACAACTCGGCGCTCTTCAGCAGTGCTTTGGAAGGGATACAGCCCCAATTCAAGCAAGTGCCGCCGGGACGCTCCTGCTCAACACAAGCGACTTTTTTACCGAGTTGCCCCGCGCGAATGGCTGCCGCATAACCAGCGGGACCACCGCCGATCACAACGAGATCGTATTTTGAGTTAGTTGACATAAATAATTAAATTGAAGGTGCTTAAATCCGCAAAGTGATTAAATATTCACTGCAGAAGGATGCGAAGAAAACAGACGAGTTACGTGTCGTCAATGCCAAGGGGCCTCGGATGGTCGTATGTAAAGGAGTGTGGGCGACTCGCCCACAGCATTAAACTATGTGTGCGACTAGCCCACAACATCAAACTATGTGGCCGACTCGCCCACAGCATCAAATAATGAGGGCGTGTCGCCCTTATTCCGTTAAAGCACTCCTGCCACTATATATCAATAACATCGGCATCATCTTCGATGACTCGCTTCGGCTGACGCGGTTGACTGGAGCCTCGGGCTTGCGGTCCAGCGCTTGGCGTGGGCCCGACACGGCCGACATTAATATTAACACTCCGACGCGAGCTCGAATCACCGAATAGTAGAGTCGCCACGCCACTGGTAATACTGACCACGAGTGCACCCCAAAGCGCACTGCCAAAACTGTCGATATGGAAGCCACTCACCAGCGCCGCAACGAACAGGAACAGCAACGCGTTGATCACCCAGATCCCAATGCCGAAGGTCAAAATAATAAAGGGCAGCGAGAACAGCATGAGTAATGGCTTGAGAAAGACATTACAGGCACTGAGCAGTATCACCACGAAGATAAGCGCTTCACGGCTATCGTAATGTATACCAGAGGCAGTGTTGGAGGCGATCAGGACGCCGAACGCGACGATCACCCAACTTTTGAGCATTTGCTTTAAATCCATAGTTTCTTAGTTGGTCGAAGTTGGATTCGGTTCCCCACTTTTGGTCGGGGCGCCCATCGACATCAGATAACGGAACGTATGTAGCTCACCGCCACCGCCCTCTGCCTGATTTAAGTACAGCACAGTATTAAAAATATGTGGCGGGCGGACGATCCCTTTGGCGCCTAAGCCAGCAGCAGCGCTAATTGGCTGCAAGTTAAAATAAGATCGTATTTTTGGTTTACCATTCAGGCGCACATTGCCAGCAGACGATTCTGGCGGTGCAATTAAACCATCTGCATCGATCCAATAGATCCGTATTTTATTAGCCACAATCCGGAAATTGATCGATGTCTGCCCTGGGCGCTCGATGTAATATCCCTGCTTCGAGGGCAGCTGCCCGACTTGATACGGCGGCTCGGAAATCTCGGTAGGAATCACCTTCTCCTCTACTTCTGCGGGCACGAGCTGTTCTGCAGCAATTGGTAATGACAATGCACCCAAAGCAAAGCATGCGACTGGTATGATTAACTTCATAACGTTGACTATAGCCACAACAATACAGAGATCAATCCTACGCAGAAGCATCTCGCTGCTGCATCCCAGCTTTAAGCTTTTTTAACTGTTCGAGCCGTTGTGCCGTAGCAGCTTCCGCGCCTGCATGGCCCGGCAGATAAAACTGCTTTGGTGACAACATAAACTCCTGGCCAGAAATCCCAGAGGGATAATCATGACTATACAGATAGCCCTGACCATGGCCGAGCGCCTTATTAGTCTTGGTATGCGCATCACGTAACCATAGCGGCACGGCTTGTGCCGGTTCATCTCGGAGCGATTTTTTAACTGCATGCATTGCCCGCGTCACCGAGTTGCTCTTTGGCGAGGTCGCTAAATAGAGCACTGCGTGCGCTAGGTGATATTCACACTCTGGCATGCCGATCTTTTCGCAGGCCTCAAATGCGGCGATGGCCACCGTCAGCGCATGCGAATTGGCTAGGCCAACATCTTCAGAAGCCAAGATGGTCAAGCGTCGCGCGATAAAACGTGGATCTTCGCCACCCTGCAGCATCTTAAAGGTCCAGTACAGCGAGGCATCGGGATCTGAACCGCGAATGCTTTTAATCATCGCTGAGGCATGATCGTAGTGCTCATCCTCATCGCGATCGTAGCGAATCTGCCGCTCCCGTGCGAACACCTCGACCGCCTGCACATCAATATGCGCGCCCAAGGGCTGACTCAGCACCAGTGTTTCCAGGGCATTCAGTGCACGGCGCAAATCACCACCGGAAAAATCGGCCACGGCTTGAAACACCTCAAGCTCGGCAGTGCAACGGTGTGCACCAAGGCCGCGCGTCACATCCGTCAAAGCACGCGAAAGTATAATTGCGACGGACTCGACATCTACTGGCTCCAACCGAAACAGGTGACTGCGGCTCAACAGCGGCGGATTCACATAAAACCCGGGATTGTGCGTGGTCGCGCCAATCAGACGAATGTTGCCGGCCTCTACATCCGGCAGCAATAGATCCTGCTGTGACTTATTAAACCGATGGATCTCATCGATAAACAAGATAGTACGTTGATCTGGCTCGTAACGTGCCAAGCGTAGGATATCACGCACCTCGGCCACATTCGACAGCACCGCATTGATCCGCACGAACTTACTCTGAGTCTCCGCCGCAATCACCTCCGCCATCGAAGTTTTACCGCAGCCAGGTGGACCATAAAAAATTAGGCTGCCAAAATTATCAGCCTGGATCAGGCGCGGCAACAAACAGCCCTCACCGACGATGTGATCTTGGCCAATGATCTCACCCAAGTGTTGCGGTCGCATACGAACCGCCAACGGCCGTACGGCAGGGCCAGTCGAAGCGTCCTGCTCGGCATCAAAAATGCCAGCCTGTTCGATATTTTCAGACATCGGAGTTAACATCGGAGTTGCGAGGCTGACTTGCAAGTTAGAACGCAAAGACGCAAGTTATAGCTAACGTTATTACAATCAGAATCAACCTGCCTCGATGAAAGCAATGACTCAAGCCCGCGCTCCGATTCTATTGTTGCTGATAGGATTACTCTTCGGACTGATTCTAGCCCGCCATTACAGTGCTCCTCTGCCCTTACTGCTATGTGTCGCATTGATTAGCTGCGTCGCGGCGCTTCGACTCGCAGGCAATAAAAAACTGCAGTGGCAATGGATGCTGTGCTTCTTAATCAGCACCACGCACTGCTGCTGGGCTTATGGGCAAATTCGACTACCCACGGGGCCACAGACCGACAACCTGACATTACCAGCGCGCGAGGCACAATTAGCGATCGAAATACAACGCGTCATGCAGCCTGGCGAACGTTACGGCAAACCCAGTGGACTCGCCCGCGTCCTCGACGCACCCACCACTAGCCGCATACACCCGGACGATCGGATCTATTTTAAGCTGACGCTTCCGTCCATAGCAGCAGAACAGACCGTCACGCTAAATATCCAGCGCGGCTTGCAACTGCAGACTACCGGCGTGCTCACTCCGATTCTGCCGTCGATAGCTAGCAGTGACGAAGACGATTTCGAAAACTATCTTCAAAGCATCGGCGTGCACTATCGCTTCGACCGCACTGGCGCCCTGCAGATACTGCGCGCGCCGCGTGCCTTTGATCAGTTTTGCGCAGCAATGAACCAGCGCTTCCAAGCAACACTACGGTTGGGATCACCAGAAAACTCGGAACTTGCCAATGTATACGTCGCGATGCTGTTGGGCCGTAAGATCGAACTGAGCAAAACACAACTCGAGCGTTATCGAATGACTGGCACCATGCATTTTTTCGCGATTAGTGGTCTACATATTGGCGTAATCGCGACTGTAATTGCCCAATTCCTCTTGCTCATTCGTGTGCCGCGTACAGTGGCCCCATGGATCGGACTGCCGCTATTGTATTTGTATGTCGAAATAACTGGCGGCTCGCCCTCCGCCATACGCGCGTTTCTGATGGCGGCTTTTTTCTGGTCGAGCTTTGCCTGCCAACGCCAACGCTCGTCGTTCTCTGCGCTCATGTGCTCCGCCATCTTGGTGCTGATCATCGATCCTAATCAATTATGGAGCCTGGGCTTTCAGCTCTCCTACACAGTCGTGTTGAGCATATTATTATTTGGCCTACCGCTGCACCAAGTATTAACGCTCCGCTATCATCCCTACCAGTGGCTACCCGAACAAAATCGGAACGCTTGGCAGCGCGCCTGTGTATGGTCACTCGACAAATTTTTGCTATTGTTTGGCATCAGCTTCTCCGCCTGGCTCGCGAGCACCCCGCTCAGCGCGGGACTCTTCGAGTTCGTCGCGCCCGGTGCGATTTTACTCAACATGCTATTAGTCTATTTAGTCGCCATCGTCATCAGCGGCGGCGTCATCTCCTTGGCCTGCGCCAGCGCGCTGCTGACTAGCCTCGCGGAATTCTTCAATCACTCGGCATGGACGGTGATCTACCTAATGGATCGGATGATCATCTGCTGCGCACAACTCCCGGGTGCCATTCTGCCCAGTGAAGGCTACTCAAGCGCTCTGAGCTATGGTGCACTGTTTGTTTATTTTGCCACACTATTGTGGCTGCATCGCAGCGCAGCGCGATTACAGGGGCACGCCATGTGGCTGCCACCACTAGTCATCATTAGTAGCGTTACGGCTGGGCTAGCGCTGATTGATTGAAGCACAGTAACCTCAACTACCAAGTTGCGACACGCAAGTCGCTTGAGCTGAGTGAAACCAATGCGACTCGGATCGCTACGACAAATTTAGACAAAAAAAGAGTCATTGTCGGTTCGTGCGAAAGGGTAAAGGAGGGAGGGCGACTCGCCCTCTTTTGCAGCCACACAGGTGAATGTGGGCGACTCGCCCTCCTTGGCAGCAACACAGAATAAATGTGGGCGAGTCGCCCACACTCCTAGTGCGGTTTATTATACTCGCAGAGTGCAATGGGTCAAACAAGCCCCCCAAAAGCAGGGAGCCGTTGCCACTCAGATGCAACGGTCAGTCGTTGCAATCGAGACTTTCCCACTAATGCTACGCCATCTCCGGCAGACCTCCGTCGGCGATGAACCCAAAAAAAAAGCCCACTGTAATGTGCAGCGGGCTTTGTTGGAAATGCGATCTGAAGACAGCCCGCGTCTTAGCGACGACGAGTGAACTTGTTTTGAAACTTTTCGACGCGACCAGCGGTATCGACGAAACGCTTCTCACCCGTAAAGGCAGGGTGCGAATCAGCAGTAATATCGCAAATTACCACTTGGTAATCCACGCCATCGATGGTTTCAGTCTTGCTGCCACGCATGGTGGAGCGAGTCAGATATTTAGTGCCAGTCGAAACATCGACGAAGGCAATAGGGTTGAGCTTTGGATGAATATCAGCTTTCACAGTAGTGTCCTTGCGGAGGTTTCGAGCTATCCCTGACGCGCTTTAAAGCGAGGGTTAGACTTGCAGATTACGTAAACGCGTCCCTTGCGGCGAACTACCTGGCAGTCCGGATGACGGTTTTTGAGAGATTTAAGAGAAGATACAACTTTCATAACAAGAAAAGAGAGAATTGGTGAAAAAAGGGTCGAGCCCCACCCCTGTCAATGGCAAAGAGGGAAATAAAGCACCTAATTTCAGTTCATTGATAGGTCGTCGGGCTCCTCCGCGAGTAAGTGCATCTTGGGCCCCTGCTGAGCAAGCATCGCGCGCCACATCGCCAAGCCCTCAAGCAACTCTAAATCAGGACTTAGGGGGCACACCAGCCAGGCAGTCACCTCAAGCTCGTCCTCCAGTTGACCGTCGCCCCAAGCAGAATGGCCAATAAAGCCGCGCAGCTCGAATTCGGGGTCGTCTTCCAGGATCTGTCGGGCCTGATTCTCATCAATCCCGAAATAGAGTTTGAAAGTGCCCGCTTCGCTAGCCCATTTCCACGCCACTAAGATCATTTCATCACTACCCACCGGACCGCCTTCGTAGAGTGGTACTGCGGCAAACTCGGTGCCTGCCAATTCCGAATCATACTGCCCTAGCGTCTGATTCAGTGGCCGATTGACGATAACACCCAATGAGCCCTCTTCCGCCGAATGGGCGGTCATCAACACCACCGTGCGCTTAAAATGTGAATCCAACAGTGATGGATGCGCCACCAGCAAAGAACCCGCGAGGTGCAATTCTTCATCATCCTGACCACGGTCTGTTATCAAACGCATCGCAAAATCCAATTATAAGCGCTCTAAGCAGACTCCACTCTCAGTCAATATCTCCTTCACCAGCGCATCATTACGATAATCACGATGATATTTGATACATCCAATCCCTGCCGCCGCCAAGATCTTGGCGCAATTTATACACGGAAAGTGAGTCACATATACCGTTGTGCCTGCGAGCGAAACGCCGCGCCGCGCCGCATCGCAAATCGCATTTTGCTCGGCATGCACCGTCGCCTGCTCATGTCCATCACGCACGCGCGAGGCATGCGGCGCACCAGGCAAAAAACCATTATACCCCGCCGCGATGATCCGGTTTTTTTGTGAACCTCCGGAAACGATCACACAGCCCACATGCAAGCGATCGCAACTCGAGCGCGAGGCCATCAGCAGCGCCGTCGCCATGAAATAGGTATCCCAAGACGGACGCTCTCCCCACGATTCGGTCAAGCCCTCAAGCTGGTTCAACATGGTCGTATCGCTCAGTGCAGCAGCTACAGGTGGCTGAGATTCGTTACTCATAATAGATTCATTTATTGCTCGGATCGTCGCGTTCGCAATCGTGAAGTTAGCCTGAGCGGCAAGCTACCAAGGAAATACTTTAATCGAAAGATAGCCCGGCGGAAACTGACTAAGCACTTCTGGGCGGCGCAACCACTCCATCGCAGCACGATCAAAATCGGTATTACCAGAGGATTGACCTAGCGTCGGCATAGATAATGTCAGGCCACTACCGGATGCACGTACATAATACAGCACCGGTCGCTCCACAGAGGACGAGGTGGTGTAGCTCAACTCCAGTGGGATTGACAAGCATGGCGCGCCCAGTTGCCCCACAATTAACACTTCCGCGATCGGCTTAACTTCAGGGAATCTCGCAAGAGGCCGCGGCGATTCCGCCATGCCTGCGAAAAAGCGCCAAAAGCGCGACGCCAATAAATCGAGCGGCTTATCCACCGCGATATTCTGAGGCACTAAAAAACTAGACAGTTGCAGTTCACTGAGCAACTGAATCTCCGGCTCAAAATCGGGAAACTGTCCCTGCATTCGATTTCTCGGATCAACCACCGTCGCTTGTGAGGCATTCCAGCGAGTCGGGATAAACAAAGGTGCGGAGTCAAACAACTCGGCCAGCTCCTCCAGTTCACGATCATTTGCAAACGAACCTGCCGAGACGTACTCCAGAAAAGGAGGGGCGGCGACTCGATCCGGCAACGGACTGGAAACGACTCGAAAAATCAAAAAACCAGCAAGATGTAGTGCCACGCCAAGCAACAAGCTCACACGCAACAGCGGCGAAACCATTTCTGATGAGTGCTGTGTCGGGGCCTCAGCCAGCTGGGGAGCAGTCGACATTACAATACGGGCAAGAATGCGTTACCAGCTGGTTGCAGTGCATCCCCAGGAATAAGCTCAAGTACCTCTGGCACTTGATCCCCCGCAATCTGCACCTCAATAAATCCGGCACTTTGCGCCATGCGGCACAAATCCAAAAAAAGTTGCAACTCCATCGATGCCTGCGCCTTGACTAGCAAAACAGTATTCTGCTCGGTGCGATCTTCTAGATATCGACCAAACGCCTGCTCCACCGAAGGATGCTCATACACACTACCGTCAAAAAACAACATCCCGCCATTACCGATCGTCAACACTACCACTTCAGCAGCATCGTGCTGTAGACGTAGGTCTGTCTCAGGTAAATTCACCCGCACGCCCGGCAACATCACAAATCGCGTAAACAGTAGACTGATCAATAGCGCCAACACCAATAAATCCAGCACTGGAATCGCATCAATTTTGATCTCAGGGCGCTTCAAGCGCTCCAACAAGCCAAACGACGCAGTGAACTCTGCGCTCGGTGTGATTAAATGACCGTCGGACTTTTGTTCAGGCGCGTTCATTGGCTAACCTTCTCCCTTCTCGGTCGGCGCTGCGACTGTTGCCGCTCCGACCGTCAGAAACTCATGGATGTTATGCCCCACCCATTCAAAATCGTGCACCAAGGCACGCACACGCCCACAGAGAAAGTGGTGCGCTAAAGTCGCCATGACCGCAATCGCCAAGCCAGATGCTGAAGTAATCAAAGCCTCCGCGAGCAAGCGACTAAACTCGCCACTATTGCCACTGGAGGCTTCGAGTTGATACAATGCCTGCAACGCCGCAATCACCGTACCGAGGAAGCCCAATAAAGGCGCCGCCCGAGCCAACGCCGCAATAGTGCCGATACGACGCTCCAATACAGGGATTTCAATAATCGCGGCCGACTGAATCGCGGCCCGAATACTGGTACTCGATTCGCCATAATGCAGCAGTGCCGACTTCACGATACGCGCCATCGGCCCAGGCGTATCTTCGCACAAGGTCAAGGCCTCAACCAAACGTTTCTTACCCACTAAATTCTTAATACCGCTCAAGAAATCCTCAGTGCCGATCTGGCCCTTGTGCAAAAACAAGGCGCGCTCAATAAATAGCACAAAGCCTAACACGCTGACGAAAAGCAGCGGATACATAACTGGCCCGCCTTGTAGAATGAATGTCTGTTGCAAGTAATCCATGGAATCGTTTTTTTAAATATAGTGTGCGAGCTACTCTTCGACAACTGGTAATCGATCCGCGCGCGATTGCGCAAGTGTTCGCCCCGGTAAATTATAAGCAACCATCTTGCGATAGACTCGCCGGGCCTCAGCCAGTTGACCCTGAGCCTCCAAGCGGGAGCCCAGTTCTAGTAGTGTCCGCGACATCCAATAGCGTCCCGTCTCGCCCAAGCGAATCGCATTCTCACCATCCAACAGAAAGCGGCTCACGATCAGAGTAAACACAACTTGCGCTTGGTCGAAGGCCTCGTGCTGCAGCAATGTAAAGCCCCACTTGTAGCCGACTTCCGCCTGAAAATCGATCGGCAGGTTCGGCAGGTCGATTAATCGCTCCAACACTTGCGCGACATTTTTCAACTGTACCGCATCATTCTTAGCCAACGCTAGCATACAATCCGCCCGCGACAACTCTGCCACATAACGACGTGGATGCTCCGGAAATAAACGAATCAAATTTTCATAAATAACCTGCGCACCCGCAAAATTATTCATTTGCCGAAGCAAATCTCCCTGCTTCAGACGCGATGAGAAAAACAACTTATTCTGCGGGTAGCGCTCGGTCAGATCATGATGCACTCGCACAGCCTCAGGGAAAAACTGTGGACCTTGACGTTCACAATACAAGGCCGCCTCAAACAAGGCCTGCGCCGCTAGCTCACTCGCTTCATATTGCGAAGCCAACTTTAGCAACGTCTGTTGAGCCGCGGCAAAGTCATCAATCGATGCAAAATAATTCGCCTCACTCAAATACGACCGCTCTGCGGCTGAGCTTTCAGCGAAACTAGTGCGCAAGCCCCTTAGCACCTGCATGCCTGCAGTCGAATCGCCTAAGCCAATCAAAATATCCCCCTGCAATAGTAGCACTTCTGTGCGTAATAGCCGCAGTTCTGCAGCACTCGGATCTGATGCCCCCGCTGGCAGTGACTCAATCCGAGTCAGCAGCGTGTCGACCCGCGCCCGCACCGGCTCGGCAGTTCCGACCACCAACGACAGGCGTGCCTCCAACCAACGGAAACGTAAGTCCAGCGCAATCGGCACCGAGCCGTTGCCATCTTCGGCGAGCAGCAATCGCACCCGCTTTAAGGCCAGCGCTAACTCTCCGCTGGCCTGCAGGGCCTGCGCCACATTCCACTCCGCACGCCAACGATCCGACACCGAGATGCTGCCACTGAAATCCGCCTCATCAATCAGCTCCGAAGCCGCATCAATATCGCCAGCCCGCACTTTTGCAGTCACCAAGCGCAAGAAAAACTCTCCATCATGATCCACCCCCACGCCTTTAAAGCGTGCAGCTTGGTAAAAATCGACCGCATTGCGGTAATCCGTGTTCAAAAAATAGCAGTCACCGATCAAACGATTTAACACTTGGCGCGCGGCCACATCCCCTGCCTGATCACGCAACTGAATTAAAAAATCTGCGGCCGCCCGATATTGCGCTGGCGTGCGCTGCAGCGCGGCATATGCCAACAAACGATACACATTAGTAATCTCACTCAAACCAGGGAACTGCTCTAGCAAGAGTCGCGCGTCCGCCTCTGCCAAGGCCGTCTCACCCACAGCCAATGCCAGCTGACTGCGAATATAATAGATTTGGCCAAGCAATGGATGTGGCTCGGGCTCGGCAACCATCACATTAAGAAACATAGTCAGTTCATCTCGTTCTAAGGGGCTGCTCGCGCGTGCTAACAACTGCAATGCGACCGCCATGACCTCACGGTTTTTTCCTTCACGCAGCAAACCGCGCAACGCATCACGCCCACTCAAGGTATCCACCCCATAGAGTAGGCCTTTCAATAATAACAATTGCTCACGCTCGCGACTAGCATAACCAGACCGCACATTCGCCAACTCCCCAGCAATCAGCTCAATCGCCTCTGCATCACGCCCCTGATTATGTAGAATCACCGCATACTCGCGCAAATACGGATAAGCTGCGGCTGTACCCCTCAAGCCTTCGAACCGCCCGCGCACCTCCGTCGCAAGTACTTCACTGGCAGGCGCTCTCAAAATCTCTTCGCGCAATATCAATCCGGTAAAGAATGCCCGCTGCGCCTCTGAAACCGCCGCCTCGCTTGCTTGTTGAAAAGCAGCTGCCACCTGATCAGCTCGCCCAACCAGCTCCGCCTGCAGCCCGCGCAGAACATACAACCAAGGCAAATTCTCTGGCTTCAACGCACTCTCAGCGACGTTGCTAAGCGCCTGCGTTAAGGTCTCTTGATCGACCTTGCGACCATTGCCATACGTGCTTACCCCCAGATACAGATAATACAAATCGCGGCGCGCCTCCTCGGGCACCGCCTGTAGGGCCAAACCGGCTTCCTCGAAACGGCGTTGTGCAATCAGCGAAGCTGCTAACTGGATCTGCAAGTCGGCCACATTGTCCGTGGAAACTCCTGTCTCTGCCAGCAAATCTCGATACACGCTCTCGGCTAACAATGCCAGCCCTGCATTCAACGCGCTGTCCGCCGCATCCACCTGCCAGTCAAACAACAGCCGCTGCTCGACATTCAGCACACCGGCACGATCCGCCAACAACGGTGCTTGCCCCTGCACAGTAGGCACGAGTGCTAAGGCCAAGAGCGCAGCCACGGCACCCTTTCGCCTCAATTGATAAATAACAGCAAAGGTTAACAACATGTAATCGGTGAATGACAAAGGGTCTGGCGACAGGTTGCAAAAGGATTTTCACTCAATTGTGTAAATCGAGCTTTGCTGGCTACTTCAGCCGAAGTGCCCGATGATAAGCGCGCGCATAGGGATCGTCCGAATCAGCATGCAAGCGACGCTTCCATATGCTCCAGTCTTGGCCTTGCTGGTCACATAAATCCTCTGAGAACAACATGCAAAAGCCCTCCATTGCCCAGTCGTCAATTAGCGATGGCTGCTTCAGGTGGCCGATCTCATGCGCCAACAGCGGATAGAACTCTCGATGGCTCGGCGGCACTGAAATATAGATCGCAAAGATTCCCGCCTCTGCATCGACGATTTCGGTGAGCGAAAAACCTTCGGCGATGGCATAGCGGTGGCCGCGCTCATTCTTCTTGGACTGGAGCAATAAGATCTCATTCACTGAAAACTCCAGCGGCTCATGCGCACGTTGCAACATCTGCAAACCAGCATTAAGGAACTGCAGCACTTCAGGATCCTCAATCGTTTGATACAATTGATGATATGGCACGGCAAACGGCTTTTTAGAAAGGGCAGGGCAGCTGCCTAAAACGCTAGCGACAGTTAGCGAAACAAAAATATATAACCAGACCATAGCACCGAACAAACCAAATACGCACGTTCAGTAAATAAGCAAATCCCTAAGCCGATATGGCTATTTCGACGACTTAATCGGGGATTGGCTTCTATTCGACCTCATAAAAAATGATGTGTGCATAGAGCGAATCGGCTGGTAGCAGCGATCATCTACAAGCGACTTTTTAAGTTAAAATAACGCAACGCACGGATCAGACTCAAACACTCGCATCGGTATTATCGCTAAAGGCGAAACCCAAGCAGTCGGAAGCGATGCCGCAGTGCCAACATCCTTGGTGTGGCTAAATATCCGCGCAGAATAAGCGCTTAAGCGTAAACCATACGTGCGCATTGGTCGCAGAAATGCGGCTCACCAGCATTTTGCGCACCGCGCGAGATTTCATTGGAGACTCGTAAATGGCAACCTCCGCACTTGTGCGCCTCGATCGGCGCCAAATAAGGCGCACGTTTGACCATTTTTTTCACACGATCATATTGCTCTATGTAGTGGGCATCAACACCGACACGTGATTCTGTAACCTCGACTCTAGCTGCTGTCACCGACGCGTTTAAATTTCCCTCGCGTTCGGTGAGCAGCGCGATCTGTTGGCGCTGTACTTCAATCCGCACTTCAATCACCGCTTTCTCGGCCTCAAATTCTTGTTTGGCTGTGTCGATATCCAACATCAATTCAATTTCGCGCTCTTCAAGCGTCGATATATCCGCCTCGGTCTGCTCGATTTG
The DNA here is from genome assembly GCA_018663485.1 of Opitutia bacterium. GTDB lineage: Bacteria > Verrucomicrobiota > Verrucomicrobiia > Opitutales > Coraliomargaritaceae > Lentimonas. Next base: position 20,770 of record JABJQI010000189.1, on the reverse strand, counting down.
ATGGGTCAAAGCTTGATACTCATCGTTCTTCTTCACCTCCGCCTGCTGAGTACGAAAACGTAGCAAGGCGCCTTCCTTGGCCTGAACATCGACATCGATTTCCTTGCGTTGGAGTTCCTTAGAAATCAGCGCCTGACGAGCGGCCTCAATATTAGCCTCTTCCGCCGCGATTTCGGCTTCGACCATTCCTCGCTCTATTGGAAGTCGAGCAAGGTCTTGCTCGATTTTTAACAACAATACATCGCGATGTTGAACAATAAGAAGTTTTTCGATTTGCGGGTCAGCCATAAGATGAGATAACTCTACTCAAAACGGCCCTCAGCACAGCGCAACCTTAAAGACATGACAGACCATACTTCCCTCCAAGACCAAATCGATGACGCTACCTTTGACTTCACCATCGGCGACAGCCAGGCGGCGCTCAAAAAGCTGACTGCGCTCAGCGCCGCGCACCCGAATTCGTTCGAAACTTGGCATGCACTAACTGAAGTTTATTTTTCAGAAGGGCGCTTCGACGATGCCCTCTCAGCCGGAGACCGAGCACATGCGCTCAACCCCGACGACATACACATCAACACCAGCCTCTCACGTATTTGGGTAGAGCGCGGCGATAAAGATAAAGCGGAATACTACGGCGCGCAGGCTCGAATGCTTGGCTGGAAGGACGAACTAAAATCTCCCCCCGAAAAGGATACTATTTAGCGGGATTGACAGCCGATAAATCGCTCCTCTAAATCGACCACAACATGGAAGACGTAACTTACACGCTTGAATTTGAAAAACCTCTGCGCGAGCTAGAGAAACAACTGATTACACTCAACCAGGTATCGCAAGAGTCCAAGGTCGACGTAAGCTACGAAATCGAAGCGATCGAAAAGAAGATCGAGAAAATCAAGGCCGATATTTACTCGAACCTCACTGCTTGGCAACGCGTGCAACTTTCGCGCCACCCTAAACGCCCTTACTCGCTCGACTACATAGAACGTGTATTCACCGACTTCGAAGAGCTCCACGGCGATCGTCGCTTTCGCGAGGACGCTGCCATCGTCGGCGGCCCAGCATTTATCGACGACAAGCCGGTGATGGTGATCGGTCAACAAAAAGGCCGTAACACCAAGGATAATTTACTTCGCAACTTCGGTTGCCCACATCCAGAAGGCTACCGCAAAGCGATGCGCCTAATGGAAATGGCTGAGAAATTCGACATGCCAATCGTCACACTGGTCGATACGCCAGGTGCCTACCCTGGTATCGGCGCTGAAGAACGCCACGTGGCCGAGGCAATTGCAGTGAACATCCGCGACATGAGCGCACTGAAGGTACCGATCATCACCATCGTTATTGGTGAAGGTGGCTCCGGTGGAGCGCTTGGTATCGCTGTAGCGGACGAAGTCATGATCTTTGAAAACGGCTACTATTCGGTCATCTCTCCCGAAGGTTGCGCAGCCATCCTCTGGAAAGACCGTGCAGCTGCACCGATGGCAGCCGAGGCCTTAAAATTCAGCCCGACGCATCTCAAAGGCTTTGGCGTGGTGGATCAGGTCTTGCCTGAGCCTACTGGCGGCGCACACCGCGATCACGATGCCGCGGCAGACACGATGAAAACGGCCATCCTCGACTCACTTAAAGTACTCGAAAAGAAGAGCCTTCAACAACTACTCGATGACCGCTATGCCAAGTTCCGCAATCTTGGCCAATACGCAGACTCAGCCGCCTCATAGCAGCTATTGTTAGTAAATAAAAATCCCCGTCAATGATCTGCGGGATTTTTTCAGTTGAACGTCGCTAGCAAGTGCCGCACTGCAATCGGAAGTGACTATGAGCGAAGCCGTTTATGACCCGCCGAGCATTCGCAGTCGAGCCAGTCAATTACAATGCCCTCGGCGCTTAAAAACGGACAGCTACCAACTCACTCGGAGACCGTCGTAGGCGAGACGAATATTATCTGGCAAGCTGGCTTCAGTCGCCTCGTGATCGACCCGATACGTCATGTGCGTAAGAAACGAGAGCCTCGCCTCCATCTCTTTTGCAGTCTGAGTCGCTTCAGCCACAGTCATGTGTGAAGGATGCGGCTCTGGACGCAGGCCATCTAAAATAACGACATCGGCACCCTCAGCAAGTAATCGCGCCTCCTCACCGACCTCTTTGCAATCGGTATAATAAGCACATGTTTTACCCGTTTCGGCTTCTGTAAAGATCAGCCCTAACACCCGCATCGGACCATGCGGAAGATAAACCGACTCAATACTACCACCGGGCACTTCAAGCACCTGCGGCATCTCTTCCAGCTTAAAAGCAGGATAGCCCTTAATCATTGGCTTATCTAATATTGCATACGGAAAAATCTCACGTATCCGCTGCAACCCTTCCACACTGCTATAAACAGGCAACGCAGTGCCGCCGTTTAGATCGCAGAAGCGGCGCAGGTCATCCATCCCCAAAATATGGTCTGCGTGTGAATGTGTTAAAATAAAGGTATCAATCTGCGTCACCTCATTCTGGATACATTGCATACGAAACTCCGGGGCCGCATCGACTTGAATGTGGTGCCCACCCATCTCAACATGAATTGAGGTGCGCGTGCGCCAGTTCAGTGGATTATTTAGATCACAACCACCTTCTGGGTGCGCAATCATCGGGACCCCCTGAGACGTCCCTGTGCCTAAAAATACAATTTCCATAAAGCTTAAATACTGTGGCACTTATTACAGATGGCAACTGAGTATCTCAGTACAGCACGGGAATTTAAGTCAGACTAATCGGTGGTTTCTAAGACAGGCTCAGTGAGATCGATATACACCAATCGATGGTCACTGCCCTGCAAGACGCCCGGAAAATCAACGATATGCCCATCACCAGCGACTACATCTGGCATCAGTGGCCCCGACACGATAAATCCATCGACCAAAGAGTAGACGACCTGCTTGTTGTAGAAATACGTCCACTGCTCACCACGCGAATCTGAGGCTGGCACCAAAGCACCAATATTAAAGTCACCCTTCCGATAAAAACGACGCAATGTCGCACTAGCCGGATGATCATTAAAATCCCCGACGACCATGAAGTCCGTCACACCCAGATCATAGCTGCGCTCGATGATTCGATTGCGACATGCTTCTGCCTCACGCGAGCGCCGCTGCTGGGATTCTGGATCTGCCTTCACATCCGTCCAACGACTTTTCAAATGAACCACGAAGAGCTTAAAAACGCTACCGCCTGATCGCTCAAAAGAAAGTTCAAGCATTCCGCGTTTTACGCGTTTACGGCCATTTTGATATTTAAAGTCCAAATCGTTGTGTTTGACCACCGCCGTAGGTGCGAGCTTTGAGAGCACCGCCACATGACGTAGCTGATCCACAGCCGCCAAATGTATGGCGTATGGATAATGCACGCCCGCTTGGGCTAAATCAGCTCGCAGTTCCTCTAGAAAAGGCAGTGTCCCAATCTCCTGCACGGCTAAGATGTCCGGCAAGGCCTGCTTTATGACTTGGCGAACAATCGCCTTATCCGCCTCAGGCTTGGGGTAAGAAGGTCGCCACACTGCGGCGACATGACGATCCATCACCAAATAGTTGTTCAGATTATATGTTGCCAGACGAATGGACCCTGGATGCGCGGACAGCGAACAAAAGACCACCACCAGTAAAAAACAACATCGACTTAATACAAATCGCATAAGCCAAAAGGTAGCACTTAGCTAACCATTACTCAATGATCTTTCTCGTTCTAGCAATGTCGGATGCGAATAATAGAAACGGCTGTAAGTCGGATGCGGCGTCAAATTACTTAAATTTTCTTTGTGCAACTTACGCAGTGCACGGATCAAAGGCTCGGAGGAGTCCATCGCATCGCGGGCAAAGGCATCCGCTTCATACTCATGCTTGCGCGACCACAGGCTGCTAAAAGGCGATAGCCAAAAAGTGAGCAAACCACTCAACAGCATAAATAGCAGTAACACTGGAACAAATTCCCCCGCCACAGCCTCACTAAAATGAAAGGTCTCAGCCAACCAAGTGCCTCGCTCTAACCATCCAAGCAATGCAAACATACAGAATGTCATCACACCAGAGAGCGTAATCATTTTTGGAATATGGCCCATTTTGTAATGCCCAATTTCATGAGCCAGTACTGCCTCCAGCTCTTCGTGGCTCATTTGCTCGATCAATGTATCGTACAGTACGATACGGCGAAAACGTCCGAATCCTGCAAAAAAGGCATTCGAATGGCCAGAGCGCTTACTTCCATCGATGACTAGAATCGTTTGGGCCTTAAAGCCAGTCCGCTCCGCCAAAGCAAAGAGGCGATCCTTGAGCTCTCCCGCTTCCATCGGCTCCATCTTATTAAATAAAGGCATAATAAACATCGGATATGCCACCACCATTACCAATTGGAACAGGAAGAAAACCGTAAAGCCCCAGAGCCACCAAAGATCTCCGGCACTCGCAACGAGATAGATCAATAACGCGAGTAGCGGATAGCCGATGCCAAACCCGAGCAAAAAGCCCTTCACTTTATCGACGATCCAAAGCTTTTGCGTACTTTTGTTAAAACCAAAACGCTCCTCGATTCGAAAAGTGCTCCACCATTCGAAAGGCATACCTGGCAGCCCTAAGATCACCGCAACCAGGAACAACACCAATGCCTGCCCCCAGATGCCGAAGCCGAAGCTTGCGCTAAAGCTTGTATATAACCACGGAAGTAACCCAGATAACACAACTACGGCCAGAATGATCGAGTCGTAGAAATTACTCACTAGGCCGAAGCGCGTCTTTGCGACCGTGTATTCAATCGACTTCTGATAGGTTGGTAGATCAATAAAGTCACTAAAGCCCTTTGGCACCGCCGCAGATTGGCGCTTCACATAGCCCAAATTGAGCACATCCAGCAGCGTGCTAGTGGCGTATTTAAGAATAAGAAGGGAAATAAACGCAATTAGAATAGTATTCATCGAACTGCCAACAACACAGACTTTGCGGCAAGGGGTAAAGCAAATCCTTAGATGCATTCAGAAGACCCGCTTGATCAATAAAAAACCCGCGACACTACGGTCGCGGGTTCTTGAACAGTTCGATCGGTATAGGATCAACCCGTGAGTTGCTTAATAATCTCAACGATTGGTAGGAACAGCGCGATGACGATAAAACCGACCACGACGGCGAGAAACACGATCATCACAGGCTCGATGATCGAGGTAATACCGGCCACCGCATTATCCACGTCTTCGTCGTAATTATCTGCGACACGGTTCAACATATCAGACAGCTCACCGGTCTCCTCACCCACATCGATCATGCTGGTTACCATATCTGGGAACACTTTCTCACGACCCATTGGCGCAGAAAGCGATTCACCGTCCCGCACACTGTCGTGGATACGAGTCAGTGCATTGGTGTAGAATATATTACCAGTAATATCCTTGGTAATAGTAATTGCTTGAAGGATAGGAACACCACTTGAAAGTAGCGTGCCGAAAGTACGGGTGATACGGGCGATGTTCACCTTACTGACAAGATCACCGACTTTCGGTAGATTGATTGCACACCAATTAAAGGCCTTCGAGCCGACATCGGTGCGCAGAGCAAACTTCACCGCAAAAACAAGTACAGCAATCAAGCCCAATGAAATTAAAATGTTATCGCGCAGGAAGTTACTAATTCCCACCACCAACTGAGTGGGACCAGGCAATGCCGCGCCATCGAGCATGTCATCGAAAATTGTTTGGAACTTAGGGACGACTACAACCATCAAGAGAACGACGATTGAAACAGCCACACCGACCACTACGATCGGATATACCATCGCAGACTTGACCTTCTTTTTGGTGCGTTGCGCCTTCTCCATGAACCCAGCTAGACGAGAGAGCACGACATCGAGTACACCTCCCGCCTCACCGGCTTTAATCATATTCACAAATAGGCGGTCAAAGATCTTAGGATGTTGAAGTAAGCCATCAGAGAATGTGTTACCCGACTTTACCTGCTCAGCAATTTGCTCCAGACACTCCTTAAAGCGCAGGTTCTTCTCTTGACGAATCATCACCTCGATGGCGCGCAGCAGCGGCAAGCCGGCTTGTAACAGAGTCGCCAATTGGCGGGTAAAAGTCGTCAACTCCTCCGGTTTGATGACTTTCCCGAAGTTCATACCGCCAGACTTGCCTTTGGCCTTGGCGACCTTTGTTGTCTTCGCAGACGACTTGCCGTCTGCGGCAATATTTGTCGGCATCAAGCCCAATGCGCTCACCTTGGAGCTCGCGTCGTCTTGACTCTCAGCATCAATAGTACCGGTCTTTTGCTTACCGTTTTGATCAATCGCAGTGTATTTAAATTTAGCCATGGGGATATATAGAGGGTTGTAGATTAAGTATATTTAAGAACTTCTTCGATTGTAGAATTGCCGTCGAAAATGGCACGCAGCCCATCATCGCGCAAGCTGCGCATACCCTGCTCCAGAGCTTTCTGCTTGATCGCAAGAGTCGGCGCACGATTATTAATTAATTCGCGAATTGCATCGGAAGCGATGATCATCTCAAACAGTCCGACACGACCACGATAGCCAGTATCACTACATTCCGGACAACCTCCACCGTAGAAGAAGTCTTTCTCAGCAATTTCAAGCGGATCGACGTCGAGCATCTCAATCAAATCATGCCCCGGCTCATACGCGGTACGGCATTTTTTGCAAATGCGCCGCACCAGACGTTGCGCAAGAACCGCCTCAAGTGAGGCTGAAATCAGAAATGGCTCCAGGCCCATATCAATCAAACGCGTCACTGCACCCGAGGCATCATTAGTGTGTAGCGTACTCAATACCACGTGACCTGTAAGCGATGCTTGCACCGCAATCTGTGCAGTTTCGAGGTCTCGAATTTCACCGATCATTATCTTGTCTGGATCTTGTCTTAAGAAGGCCCGAAGCGCGCGCGAAAAGTCCAGCCCTACCTGATGGTTCACTGCAACCTGCATAATGCCATCAATCTCATACTCGACCGGATCTTCTGCAGTGAGAATCTTGGTTTCGACACTATTTACCTCGCGTAGTGCGCTGTAAAGTGTGGTCGTCTTACCTGAACCAGTCGGACCGGTCACAATGAAAATACCGTTTGGACGGTTTACCAGATCACGAATCGTTTGCAAAATATCGTCTGGTAAACTCAAGGCTTCAAGGTCGAGATTGACCACAGACTTATCCAAAACACGAAGCACCACACTCTCACCAAACTGCGTGGGCAGCGTAGAAACACGTAAATCAACAGGACGTCCAGCAATAGTCATTTTGATGCGACCATCCTGTGGAATACGCGATTCCGAAATGTTCATATTAGAGAGCACTTTAATTCGTGAAATAACTGGAATCGCGAGGCTCCTTGGCGGTGGCGCCATTTCATAGAGCGCACCATCGATACGATACCGAATACGGAATTGATCTTCAAATGGTTCAAAGTGCACGTCAGAGGCCTGATCCTTAATTGCCTGCTGCAAGACTAAATTCACAAAACGAATGATCGGCGTCTGATTCGCCATATCAGTCAGATCCGAGCTGGACAAATCATCTCGCGCTTCCTCAAAACTATCACCCAGGTCACCGAGGATGTCATCGATTGAGGAATCTTCTTCGCCGTAAGTCGCTACAATCAGCGCATCCATCAGCTCAGGATCGCAGACCACAATCTGAATATCCTTATTTAAAGAGAAGGTCAGATCGTCAATGATACTGGGGTTGAACGGGTCTTTTGCCAACAAAGAGATTGATGTTTCATCTGCAGCAAAAGGCACTACGGCATACATACGAGCGGTGCTGGCTTTCACCACCGAGCTAACATCTTCGGGAATCGAACTAGGCACTTCCTCCTCGTAGGCATAGCCGAGGAAGTCAGCGACCGCAGTCAAAAACACACTGCGCTCAACCACACCCGAGTCAATCACAGCATCAGCAAGTGATTTACCAGTGTGTAAGTGCGACTCATTCAGCTCATCGAGTTGCACAAGATCGAGCAACTCTGCGGACTTAATAATTTCGTATACGGTATCGTTATGATCTTCGAACATCGGGGGTATCTGTGCCGCAATTGTGCGGCCTACTTATGAATGTGTAAATTGGGCGCCATTCTCGACAAGCTTGTCGCGCATGGCATCGGGGAGTTGTGATTTTGCCAGAGCTTCATCTGCACTAATCAAATCGCGATTATACAGACTGAGTAAATGTGCATCCAAACCAATCATTCCATGCACAGCACCGGTTTGAATGTCAGAATTAATTCGGTAAGTTTTGTTCTCGCGAATCAGCTGTGCAATCGAGTTAGTCGTGACCATGATCTCGAACGAAGCGATACGCCCACCACCAACCTTCTTACACAGCACCTGCGAGATCACCGCGACCACAGATGAAGCAAGTTGCGTGCGAATTTGATCCTTCGTCTCTGCCGGAAATGCGTCAACAATACGATCGACTGTGCGCGCCGCGCCGGTCGTGTGCAATGTCGCAAAGACCAAGTGACCTGTTTCTGCCGCGCTCACTGCGGCTTCGATCGTTTCAAGATCACGCATTTCCCCAACAAGAATCACGTCTGGATCTTGTCGCAGCGCACCCCGAATCGCGCTGGAAAATGAGGCAACATCATTACCCACCTCACGCTGGGTCACGATACATTTTTTGTGCTCATGAAAATACTCGATAGGATCTTCAATCGTAATGATATGCCCATCATGATTGAGATTAATCCAATTCACCATCGAAGCCAGTGTGGTCGACTTACCAGAACCTGTTGGCCCGGTAACTAAGATCATACCTCTAGGGCGGCTGATTAACTCTTTAATCTGATCAGGTAGGCCAATCTCGCTGAGGGTAAATAAATCATTCGGAATCTGACGCAGCACGATACCGAAAGCGCCCTTGGCACGCATCACACTGACACGAAAGCGGGCCCGCTGCATATATGCAAAACCAAAGTCACATCCACCCGTCGTCTTCAACTGCTCCTGATTAGCCGATGAGGTGATCGCCTTCATCAAGTCTTCAGTATCTTGAGGTGTTAATTTCTCACCCTCAACAGGCACCATACTACCAGACATGCGCAAGGTCGGCGCCTGATTAACCTGTAAATGAAGGTCAGATGCACCCTGATCCACCATCAGCTCTAACAAATCATTCATTTCATAACTCATCGCGTTATCTTGATTGAAGTTCTAATTAGCAGGAAATAATTAAATTAAACAGGCTCAGCGACCGTCGCATGCAGGACTTCTTCTGGGGTGGTGACACCCGCAATAACCTTACGGATGCCGTCTTCTCGCATGGTGCGCATACCCATCTCTTTGGATTTGCTACGCAGCGCCACGAGGCTGGTGTTTTCATAGACCATTTGTTGCAACTCTTCACTCATCGTAAACATCTCAAAGACGCCCACACGACCGCGGAATCCAGTCGAATTACACTTCGGGCAGCCCTGCCCTTTCATGAAGTTCGCATCCAAAGCTTGATCAGAGCGAATCCCAAGAGAGCTCAAGAGTTTTTCATCGGGTGCGTGCGCTTGCTTACAATTCGGGCATATACGACGGACCAATCGCTGCGCAAGCACCGCCCGTAAAGCAGCAGCGACCAAAAATGGCTTAATACCAATATCTACCAAACGGCTAATCGCACTCGGTGCATCATTGGTATGCAGCGTGCTAAACACCATGTGCCCAGTCAACGCTGCATTGATCGCGATTTCAGCCGTCTCTTTATCACGAATTTCCCCGACCATAATGATATTCGGCGCCTGACGCAGCATCGAGCGCAACGCTGCTGAGAAAGTCATGCCCACATCGCGGCGAACTTGCACCTGATTCACTCCCGGCATCTCATACTCGACCGGATCTTCAACAGTGATGATCTTACGATCGGGATGGTTGATGCAGTTCAGCGCAGAATAAAGCGTAGTGGATTTACCAGAACCCGTTGGTCCAGTCACCAAAAATACACCGTCTGGCATCGCAATAATACGCTCAAAAGTGGCTTGGTCGTCGCTGAAGAACCCTAATTCTGGCAAACCTAAATTCAGCCCTTCTTTGTCCAAAATACGCATCACAATACTCTCACCGAACGCAGTTGGCAGAGTCGAAACACGTAAATCGATCACCTTTGGCCCGACTTTTATATTAATTCGACCGTCCAAGGGCACGCGCTTCTCCGCGATGCTCACATCAGCCATCAGTTTGATCCGAGAAACAATCGAAGGCTGTAATCGCTTGGGCGGATTTTCCACTTCGTGCAAAACACCATCAATACGATAACGCACGCGAAAACGTTTCTCCAAGGGTTCCATATGTATGTCCGAGGCACGACGCTTCAACGCCTCCGAAATCACCATGTGCACATAACGAATAATTGGCGCTTCGTCTTCCCCGACCTCGCCTTCCCCTCCCGTTGGCAAGTCAAGATCATCAACACCCACTTCTTCGAGCCCCGAGAACATACTGTCTACTTTGTCAGCCTGCGCCCCATCATAATACTGGTGAGTCGTTTTTTCGATCGATTCAAGCGTTGCCACTCGGCAGATAATTGAACGCTGAATGACATGACTGATACTATCAATCGCATCCATATCGAGCGGATCGCACACCGCCAACTCGAGTTCGTTATCGTCGGCTTCGAGCGGAAATACTTTATAGCGACTCGCCAACTCGTAGGGCAAAATCTCCAAAGCTTCTGCGGAAACGCGCACATCTGCGAGATCCACGACATCCATATTGAACTCCTCCGCGAGCGCTTCAGCGATCTGCAGTTGAGTCACAGCATGCTCAGCAACCAAGAGTTCCAGAGTATCCGTATCCAGATTACCTTCACTCGGTTGCTCAGCCGCTTTTGTCCGCGCAGCCTGGATCGCAGAGGAATCGACGATGTCTTTATCAATTAATAGTTGGAGAACAAATTCGTCAGCAGAAGTCACAGAGTTTAAATGGGGAAGAGGTGGGGATTAAGGTAAACACTATCGAGAAACACTCATCAAGAACTCAGCATTAGTGTTGGTTTTCTTAATGCGCTGAATAAGCATTTCCATAGCGTCGTTTGAAGGTAGCCCTTTCATTGCTCTACGCAATGAATAAATTTTAAGTATTTCATCCGGATGATAAAGCAATTCTTCTTTACGCGTGCCGCTCTTTTCCATGCTAAGTGCAGGGAAAATACGCTTGTCTGAAAGGCCACGGTCTAAATGCAGCTCCATATTGCCAGTGCCCTTAAACTCTTCGAAAATCACTTCGTCCATCTTACTACCGGTTTCGACCAGCGCGGTAGCGATGATTGTCAAGCTGCCGCCGCCTTCGATGTTACGCGCAGAACCGAAAAAACGTTTCGGTTTCTGCAGGGCATTGGCCTCTACTCCACCAGACAAAATTTTCCCGCTACTTGGCATCGTGGTGTTGTAAGCTCGGGCTAAACGCGTGATTGAATCGAGTAAAATCACGACATCGCGCCCCGCTTCAACCATACGACGGGCCTTTTCGATTACCATCTCGGCGCAGTGCACATGGCTCTCGGCGGTCTCATCAAAGGTAGAGCTGATCACTTCGCCAGACACTTGACGGCGAAAATCAGTTACTTCCTCCGGTCGCTCATCGATCAGCAGAATAATCAAATGCGCATCGGGGTAGTTCTTCTGGATCGAATTTGCCATGCCCTGCATCAGCACGGTCTTACCCGTGCGCGGCGGAGCCACAATCAGACCACGCTGGCCAAAGCCAACCGGCGTCAAGCAATCCACCACACGCATCGACAGATTGTCCGACTTCGATTCCGTGTCCGACTCCATCAAAATACGCTCCAACGGATAATAAGGCACACCCTCGGTGAAAGGCACTATCTCGCTGAGCGTCTCAGGATCGCGCCCCATGACATCGTTTACGCAAACCACAAATGGGCAGGACTCATTCTCACGATGCGGATGCAATTGAGCGGTAATGATATGACCACGCTGCAAACCATAATGCTCGACAAAAACCTGCGGCACATAGGCACAAAGCGCCTTCACGCGGTAGCTATCACGTTCATACACCAGCAAGCCACCTTCATTATCTTCTAACGGCTCAAAAATACCAACCGAAGAAATGCAGACCTTTTGCTCACCCGCCTTAGCAATCAACGCATTCAGCAACTGGTCACGATTCGGCGCATGTGGCGTCTCCACAGTTGCGGTTGCGACCTCGTCGCGAAGCTCCGGCAAGCCCATGTCGTAAATACGATTAAAGTCGAGCCCCTCGCCCTCGCCCGAGCGCATCTCCGTCGCAAGTTGCAGCGTCTCTGCGAAATTCTTCAGCACTTCAAATTCAAGTAATGCACCTAATTCAATTGGAGAGTCTTCCTCGCGAGCACGCTTCTTCTTATCCTGCCAACGACCCTTGCCCTTTTTTTTCTGATTCGGCTGCCCACCGTGAGCACCACCCTTATTTTTAAATTTACCATTTCGGCCCGGACGTTCGCCACGCTCATTCTTACGTTCGCCGCGGTCATTACGATCACGTCGTTGATTACGGCCGCCGGATTCATTGCGAGGGCCACGCGGCTTGCCATCATTCTGCCTTTCGCCGCCTTGCGACGATGCTTCAGCCGAAGACAGTTTGCTTTGAGCATTGTCCGAGACGGATTCCCTCGGTGATTCTTGCGGTGATTCCTTGGCCGGCTCGGCATCATCCGAGGACCAAACAACATCAGCCTTACGCGCACTGCCAGCAGGCACCTCGGATGGCACAAATGCCTGCTCCACACGTGGCGCAGGCGACTCAACGCTAGGAGCAGGGGCCGCAGCAAACATATCTGGCTGCTGCAGCGAAATATCGGCAACTGGCTTCGCGACTTTGCGAGCAATTTTTTTGGTTGCCTTTTTAGCCGCCTTTTTAGCCGCCTTCTTGGCCGCCTTTTTCTTCACAGCACGCTTAGCTGTCGGCTTTGAGGCATCCTCGAAGGATGCATTAGTAGTAATAGATGGTTTAATTTCGTCTTCAGAGCTCATGGGCTAATGGTGCGCACTTAGTGCGGATTCTTTAAGAAAGAGGCGACGCATAGTATTCTACCGCTCTGCGGCAACCAACTAATGCGAATCGGTCTGTGCGATTAATCGCTTTGTTTGTTGTTTTAAAAATTCAAGGCTCCCCGCATTTGAAATCACACAATCGGCACGTCGGACTTTCTCCTCGAGTGGCATTTGGTTTAGACGACGCTGTGCAATCTCATCTCTCGTGTAGCCTCTATCAAACATGCGGCGTTCAACTACATCAGAGGGACTAGTAACACAGACAATCAAATTAAACCCAGTTTCAAGCCTTTTTTCGAACAGCAAAGGAATCTCCACTAGCCAATTAGCCTCTGGCGCCCCCTCAATGGCCACCTCCCATGCTTGCCGAACCAAGGGATGCAGCAAGCTCTCCAACCATGCCAGCTCCTGCACGTTTGTAAAAACGCGCGCTGCCACCGCCTTGCGATCGACCCTGCCATCCGTGTGAAACACCGCCTTACCCCAGCGCTCACTCAACGCTGCATGTACCGCCGCATCACTGGCGAGACAGTCACGCACTACCGCATCCGTCTCGAGAGTTCGCCAACCCGCTTGCACGAAAAACTGCACCACGGTCGATTTCCCACAGCCGATACCTCCTGTAAGTCCTATTTTCAAAATTCTATTAATCGTTCAACATGGAAATTAAATAACGCAACAAAAAATAGACATAGGCGCAAATTTGCTCACATTCATTTTAAAGGAAATTATTTAATAATGCTAGGAATCACACAATCCGCCGCCTTAATCGGAGTCGATGCCCACTCGGTTCAGGTAGAAGTGAATACAGGTGAAGCGGGCGAACTCAAATTTATTTTAGTCGGCCTGCCCGACACCGCCGTCAAAGAATCTCAAGATCGCGTCTTTTCAGCGCTGGCCAATAGCGGCTTTCGCACGCCCGCTACCCGCACCACGATCAACCTCGCACCAGGCGGTCTGCGCAAAGAAGGTCCTGCCTACGATTTACCCATCGCAATCGCCATTCTAGCTTCAATGAATAAGTGCCAGGCAAATCGACTCAACAATTTCCTAATCGCCGGCGAACTCAGCCTATCAGGTGAGACCCGCCCGGTGCGCGGCTCACTCGCCATGGCGATGCTGGCTCGCAAACTCGGTAAACAAGGCCTCATCGTGCCTGCCGAATCTGCCGACGAAGCCGCACTGGTCAAAGACGTCGAAATTTATCCCGTCAGCAGTCTCGACGAAGCCGTGCGCTTTTTGAATGGGGAGCGCGACATTTTGCCCGCTAAATCTCGCAATAGCAGCTTTTACCAAGCACCACCTGAGTCGCAACGAACTGATTTCTCCGAAGTTAAAGGTCAACACACCGTTCGCCGCGCTGTCGAGATCGCTGTCAGCGGCGGCCACAACCTGTTGATAATTGGTTCTCCTGGCTCTGGTAAATCGATGATTGCCAAGCGTATACCAACCACTATGCCGCGCCCGAGTATTGATGAGTTCCTCGAAATCCTCAGCATTCAATCCGCCGCTGGCACTACACTGAGCAACGAGAATCGCTACTTTCAACGCCCATTTCGTAGCCCGCATCACACCATTTCAGATGTCGGTCTACTCGGCGGCGGCACCATTCCAGGCCCGGGCGAGATTTCTCTAGCTCACAACGGCGTGTTATTTCTCGACGAATTACCCGAATTTAAACGATCAGCCCTCGAAGTGCTGCGCCAACCACTCGAAGACGGCAATGTCACCATCTCCCGCAGTGCAGGTAAGATAAACCTGCCTTGCTCAGTGATGATGGTCTGTGCAATGAATCCATGCCCGTGTGGATATACTGGCGACGGCGCTCGCGAGTGTCGTTGCTCCGTACCGCAAATCCAGCGCTATCGATCGAAAATTAGCGGCCCGCTGCTCGACCGTATTGATATACACATTGAGGCACCTTCGTTGCGAATAGAAGAATTACGCAGCACTCAGCCTGGCGAAACTTCGCTGGTGATTCGCCAACGCTGTGAAGCCGCCCGCACCCTGCAAAATGCACGATTCGCTGCAAATGCCGATGCTTCGACGCGCTGCAATGCACGCATGTCGCACTCCGAAATCCGCAGACACTGTGCCATCAATAAAGCCCAAGGCGACCTGCTGCAGCAAGCCATGGAGCAACTGGCACTCTCTGCACGCGCCTACGATCGTATCTTAAAAGTCGCACGAACGATTGCCGACCTGGCTGGCAGCACACAAATCGACACACCTCACTTACTCGAAGCTATTCAATACCGCAGCCTCGACAGAAACTTGTTCTATTAATTGCTCCAACGACAAAAAGCCTGCAAACTAAACTAATAGCAAAAAAATCACCTAATTTTATTTAACGTCTTGCACTTATTAAATCATCGCCTAGGAAATCAGCCATCAAGCTTCAGGAGAGATGGCAGAGTGGCCGAATGCGGTAGTCTTGAAAACTATTGAGCCGAAAGGTTCCGGGGGTTCGAATCCCTCTCTCTCCGCCATTCTTATACGAATGAAAACAGTCGCTATCATTGAAGATCAGACGGCCATCCGCGAGTTGCTGATTCAAGCGTTTTTCAATAACGAAGCCTATCAGGTGGTGATCGAATGCGGCGACGGCTTACAAGGCTGTGAGCAATGCATTCAGCAGAAACCCGATTTCGTCATTCTCGATGCGATGCTACCGAACCTTAACGGCACCGAAGTATTACGCCGATTCGCGACCGAAATCCCCGACACACGCGTTCTCATCTTTTCCGGTTTTCAAACGCCCGGGCTCGTCCGTGAATTCCTACAAGCTGGCGCGCACGGATTCGTCGAAAAATCAGCACCGCTCGCCGATCTTAAAAAAGGCATCGAAATTGTCTCTAATGGAGGCAGCTATTTTGGCCCCGAAGTCGCACTGCTGCTACGCGAGGCGATGACCGATCCGAAATCAAACCAGTCAGGCATTAATATTTTAACCAAGCGTGAGCGCGAAATCCTCCAACTCATTGCTGAAAGTAACAGCACCCGAGAAATCGCGGCCAAGCTAAGCATCAGCGTCAAAACAGCCGAGAATCACCGTACCAATTTGATGCGCAAGCTCGACCTACACGACGTTGCCAGCCTCACGCGCTGCGCGATCAAAAACGGCATGGTGGTCGTGGACCAAAATTAAGCCTGCTCGACACTCGAGTCCAGCGCTGCCCGTAGCCGGTCCACCAAAATATCGACTAGCAGCGGATGCTCACCTAGTAGAGGCGTGCGCACAGCCGAGCGCAGTGTATGCTGCGCGATCAGTCCGTCACAAATCTCCGCGACATCTCCACCGGCCCCAGCATGGCGGCCTGGCAATAAGAAGAACAGCGCCACAATCACATCCGCGGCGGCCCATCCATCCAGCTGCGCCACTCGCTCTAACAGTGGTTCGTTAAAATCATACTCGATCCCCTCACGTCGTTCCATCGAGCACGCTGCCACTGCCGCCACTTCGGTTTGCAGCTGCACCGCAAGTTGACCTGCCACTGCATTGCGCACCTGATTCACCACTTCCGCAGGTGTGCCATGATCCACCAGCGCAACTCGCGGATGCGACAACCCCGCAGCCTGCATCGTTAGCCGCACATTATCCGCAAGCATCTCAGCTAGACGTATATCTGGAGCAGCCACGTCCACACCTGCTAAGGTATCCGCCACTACAACCTGCAAGTCCGGAGCCGACACACGCGCCTCCGCAATCAACTCCGGCAAATAATCAGTAATCGCCCGGCTCGGCCCAAGGAACAGTGGCACAAAGATAAACTTTCGCGCCCCCGTTGCGATCAATCGCCGTAGCGTAGGCTTGACCACTCGCGCAGCGACACCATCCAACTCCGATGTCAGTATTTTGCTCGAGTGTAACAAGCTAACCGGTTCGACCTGCAACCCGACCCGCTCCGAAAGTTGCGCCGCTAGGCCACGCAGCGCGAAAACCGAGTCAGCACGAAGCGAACCATTATCAATCAGAAAAATATAGGGAGATGTTGTCATTTCAAAATAGCTTAGGTCATAAACGGAGTGACTGAGCCAAAATAATACTAAGAAGCAAAGGAAAATGTTTGCGCGTTACAAATCATCCAACCAGATTCTTTATCTTATGTATAAGATGCTACGATTTGCCTTACCTTTAATTCTTGCTGCATTCGTCCTTTCTGGTTGCCGGAAACAACCACCCACCCCGCTCACAGACAGTGCCATGGGCAGCGGTTCTGAATTCGGCAATGGTGATGACCTGATCCCATCCAGTATGGACTCAGACTGGGGCAACGACCTAGAACTCCGCGACGGCGACGAAAGCATCGACCTCGAAGAAGGCACTTATAACGGTCGGCAAATGGTTCGCGGCATACTTCAAGAGGTTTACTTCGGCTTCGACTCTTCCTCCATTTCGCCGTCCGAGCGCTCGAAGCTTCAAGACGCGGCCGACCATCTTGCATCCAACCCAAGCGATGGACTCCTAATTGAAGGCTACTGCGACTGGTATGGCACTGAAGACTACAACCTCGCACTAGGTGATCGTCGAGCCAACAGCGCCCGAGATTACCTCAACACTCTTGGTGTCAGCGGTGATCGTATCGATACACTCTCCAAAGGCAGCCTCGAAGCGACTGCTGGACTCTCCAAATCCGAATCAGGCCAAGATCGTCGCGTTGAGCTGATTATTCTCAAATAAGCGAATACTCTTTAAACACCTAAAAGCCGTTCATCTCGAACGGCTTTTTTGGTTTATACTTCAACGATTTCAGCATTCACTTAAGCACATGCCTCACCAAGCAAACACCACCGACTCTGCACAGCCAGAGTGGTCCGAATTCGGCCAACGCCTCTGTTGTGGTAGCGGCATTGGTGAACTAATGGACGATCTAGGGCACGCGCTCGCAGCCGGTGGCGACCAGATCCACATGCTCGGCGGCGGCCAACCCGCCCACATCGCCGAGATGGATGCACTCTGGCGCAAGCGGATCGAAGCGATCACAGCCACACCAGGCGAACTGGAGCACATGCTCGGCAACTATGAGCCGCCGGTCGGCCGCACCAGCTTTCGCCGTGCTATCGCGGATCTCTTCCGCAAAGAGTTTGGCTGGGAGCTGAGTGCTGATAACGTCGCCATCACCATGGGCGGGCAAAGCGCGTTCTTCTGTTTGTTCAATGCGCTCGGCGGACGCTTTGCCAACGGACAACAAAAGAAAATCCTGCTGCCGCTCGTCCCCGAATACATCGGCTACGCGGATCAATCGGTTGGCGGTTCACTCTTCCGCAGCGTCAAACCGCGCATCGAGCACACCGGCAAGCACGAGTTCAAATACCGCGTCGATTTCGACAATTTAGAAGTGGCCGACGATATCGCCGCGATCTGCGTGTCCCGCCCGACCAACCCGACCGGCAATGTACTGACCGACAACGAAATCGCCCACCTCGCACAACTCGCCGAGGATAATGGCATTCCGTTGATTATCGACAACGCCTACGGCGCACCCTTCCCCAATGTCATTTTCACCGAGGCCACACCGATCTGGAATGAAAACATCATCCTCACACTTAGCCTCTCAAAGCTCGGCCTCCCCGGCACCCGCACCGGCATCGTCATTGCCAAACCAGAGATGATCAAAGCCGTCGCCTCGATGACCTCGATCATGGGCTTGGCCAACACTAACACCGGCCAAGCGATCGCGCAACCACTGATCGAAAGCGGCGAAATCCTGAGCCTCAGCAACGAGCTAGTGCAACCGTTCTACCGCAGTAAATCGGCCCAAGCTCAAGCATGGGTGCAACAGTATTTCGACCCAACCCTCGATTACTACATCCACCGCAGCGAAGGCGCACTCTTTCTCTGGGCATGGTTTAAAGGTCTGCCAATTACCTCTCACGAGCTCTACGAACGCCTCAGAGCACGCAACGTTCTCGTCGTCCCAGGCAGCTACTTCTTTTTTGGTCAAGACGACGCCGATTGGAAGCACCGCGATGAGTGTATCCGGATCAACTTCTCCATGCACGCAGAAGACGTGCAAGCTGGCATCCGCATCATCGGCGAAGAAGTCTCCAAAGCCTACGCTGAAAAGTAAAGCTTCGGCGTGACGAAAAGAAAGCCGGTAGTTACTTCATTGGCTTGTTACTTTGTGCGCAGCAATGCAATGAAAGCATCAGGAGCAACGCACTGCCCCTGCACCTTGCGGTAATTAAGGTGTGTTCAAGCTGCCGTCAGGATTAAGAGTAAACCAGACGTCTCTTAAGGCGAGAGTTGAGACAGCCTCTCAGACCCCTTGCTATGGTTTCCTGACGCGAATGAACTTTTTCGTGTCGGAAGTATCGAGCGAATGACTGACTGTATCCACCGTAGTCCAGCTAGAGAGATCATCGGATTGTTCGATGATGAAATCCACTGAGAATGAATTACCACCGCTCGGAGTCAGACTGATCCCACCTAAGCTCAAGCTGTTGTTTTGCGCATCCGTAGACACACCTGGAAATTCTTCAACGAGCGCGATTAATTCAGCAAGACGTGCGGAGGAATCAACTGCGGGATCAAACCCGAATGTGGCGTGCCTGACTTCGATGCCATCTAGGATGGTATCGTCATCCGAATCACTATCGATGGGGCTGGAGTTATAGGTATTCACCTCGTCGCCATCAGTCAGGCCATCACCGTCAGTGTCTGATGTATTGGGCAGCGAGAAATAAGTATTCAGCTCGGCCGCATCTGAGAGTCCGTCAGAATCAGAGTCGGCAAGGTTCGGATTGGTGAAGTAGGTAAGCACCTCCTGAGAGTCTGTCAGGGTGTCATTATCCGAATCTGCATCGATCGGTGAGGTGCTGTAGGTGTTCACTTCGGCAGCATCGAGAAGTCCATCGTCATCCGAGTCGGTATCTTTTGGGTCGGATCCATATGTATTGACCTCAGCCCCATCAAGCAGGGTGTCGTCATCCGAATCACTATCGTTCGGATCGGTTAAAGTGGTATTCAGCTCCACGAAGTCATTCAGGCCATCGCTATCAGTATCTGCGAGAGATGGATTGGTGTTAGTAATGTTTGACTCCCGATAGTCGGAGAGTCCATCGCTATCCGAGTCAGTAAAGACGCGGTATTCAAAAGACGCTTCGGTCGACCCTCCATCGTTGGTCACCACGACTCTCCATGTGCCATTACTATCAGAACTACCATCTAATGTTAATGACGAAGCAGTGCCCCCAAGAGTAGAAGGGATAGTAAATCCATTAAAATACCATTGATAGCTAAAGTTTGTTGGGTAGCCAGCCGTAGGAATTGCACTTACAATGACTGAGACTCCAGCGGAAGATTCATAGAAATCACCAATGTCTAGGACGGGGGATTCAGGGTCTGGCGGAGGTCCTTCTGCCGTCGGCACGCCGCCATAGGAAGCCGCATATCCTGTCGCTCCTAGCGGATAATATATAATTGCAGCAGCTGAGAGGTTAAGGAAGGCATTAAACCCAACTGTCGGAGCGGCCATCGGTTCTAAAAGTATAGAGGCTAAGTTCGTGCATTGATAGAATGCATAATTCCCGATGCTGGTGATGCTGTCGCCAATGGTGACGCTCGTCAGGCCAGTGCATTCCTGGAATGCGTAATCCCCGATGCTGGTGACACTGTCAGGAATGGTGATGCTCGTCAGGCCGCTGCATTTTTTAAATGCTTGAAAACCGATGCTGGTGACGCTGTCGCCAATGGTGACGCTCGTCAGGTCGCTGCAACCCCAGAATGCTTGATTCCCGATGCTGGTGACGCTGTCGGGAATG
>JABJQI010000202.1 GCA_018663485.1 Opitutia bacterium | reverse complement strand
GCGGCGGAGGTGGTCTCGCAGTTGATGCATATTTGTCGTCGTGAGGATGCACACACCAAGCGGGCTAAGGAAGAGATCGCTTCGTTTGATAACATTGTGTTCATGGGCATGGGCGAGCCGCTGGCGAATTATGATACGCTTGTGCAGACCATTAAGATTTTGAATGCAGATTGGGGCCTCAATTTCGGTGCCCGTCGTATTACGGTATCGACATCAGGCCTCGCGCCACAGATCCAGAGGCTGGCAAACGAAAGTGTGCCTGTGCGACTGGCGATTTCGCTGCACGGTGCGACTAATGAGGTGCGCGATCAGATCATGCCCATCAATAAAAAGTATCCGTTGGAAGAGCTGTTGCCGGCGGTGAAGGCCTTTCAACAGAAGCATGGCCGGATGTTGACGCTGGAGTTTATTATGATCAAGGACGTCAATGACAGCCTCGATCAAGCCAAGGCGCTAAGCAAAATCGCGCACGATCTACATGCACATGTGAATTGCATCCCTTACAATAAGGTTGAAGGGCTGGAATGGCAGCGGCCGAGCGTGCGTCGCCAGGATGCGTTTGTCGATGTGCTGCGCAAGGGCGGTGTCTCGGTAACAATTCGTCGCGAAAAGGGCCACGATATCAATGCAGCTTGCGGCCAACTGCGTCTGAAAACAGAACAGAAAATGGCCGAGGACGAGTCGAAGCCTAGTAGCCCGTTTATCGATCCAAAGCAGTAGAGATTCTGGTGTAGCGAAATTAGGGGACCGATTCCGACGGCTAGGCTTAGCTTGCTGTGTAGAAACGGCTCCGCCGATTCTACACAAGGAAATAGTGGTGTGCTCGCTGGCGAGCGCCTGAGGTGGCTTGGTGCATGTGGGACCTTCGCTGGCTTCCGATGTAGGCGTCCGACGAGCGGACACGCCACGTTACTCAGCAGCTGAGGCGATAGTACAATTGCGGACGTGCTTCAGCGCCCTTATCTGATCTCGCCTTGTCCATGGATCACGAATTTGTAGGTGCACAGCTCGTTAAGCCCCATGGGGCCACGGGCATGTAGACGGTCGGTTGAGATGCCAATTTCCGCTCCGAGACCGAATTCGAAGCCATCGGTGAAACGAGTCGATGCATTGTGATAGACGGTGGATGCGTCGACACCGGCAAGAAAGAGACGTGCGCTATCGGCGTCTTCGGTAATGATCGCATCACTGTGTCCCGAGCCGTTGGCATTGATCAGCTCGATGGCTGCTTTAGTATCTGCAACGACTGCGATTGAGATAATTAGGTCGGAATATTCGGTCGCGAAATCTTCAGGCGTGGCATCCACGAGTGGCAGCCCTGTGCCTGTGAGGATTGCTTTGGCTTTTGGTTCGACGCGCAGTTCGACGCCGTTGTTGTGTAGTGCTTTGGCGAGTTGTGGAAGCTGTGCAGTGGCGCCTTGATGCACAATGAGATTCTCCGCCGCATTGCAGACGCTGGGGCGTTGGCATTTGGCGTTGATTAAAATCGATTCGGACTTGTCCGCATCTGCTGCGGCATCGATGTAGATCGAGCAGACGCCAGTGTAGTGCTTAATTACTGGGATACGGCTATTCTCGACGGTGAAGCGGATGAGGCTCTCGCCGCCACGGGGAATGATGCAATGAATCGTATCATCTTGTTTGAGCAAGACGCTGAGCGCCGATCGGTCAGTGGTGGGGATGACTTGTACGGCATTTTCGTTGATGTCTGTTTCTTTGAGCGCTGCGCGGATGATTTCGGCTAGCTTCATATTGCTATAAAACGCTTCTTTACCGCCGCGAAGGATTGAGGCGTTGCCTGATTTTAGGCAAAGAATGGCACAGTCTACCGTTACATTTGGACGTGATTCGTAAATGATGCCAATGACGCCCATCGGCACGCGAATTTTGCGCAGGTCAAATCCCTTGGGGGGCGAGAGTCGCTCGATCTCTGCACCGACGGGGTCGGGGAGGGCGGCCACTTGACGCACGCCAGCGGCCATGGCTGCGATACGCTCGGCGGTGAGGCTCAGGCGCTCCAGCATGGGGCCAGAGAGCTCCATGGTCTTGGCTGCTTCCAAGTCGAGGGCATTCGCTTCGAGAATGACATCGGTTTGCTCGACTAGCTTTTGCGCCAACAGTTCTAGGAAGCGATTCTTCGCTTCAGTCGAGAGTGTGGCAAGGTCGAGCGATGCGGCGCGTGCGCGCTGGGCAATGTCTTCGATAAGTGTGGAGATTTGATCGGTGTCCATAACTGGAGAGCTGAAGGCTGAGACTTGAGGGTTGCAAGCTATGCTTGAATCGCGCTCATGACGTCGTCCCATACATGCGGAGGGAGCACACTGCCTTGGACTTGCACGACGGCGGCGCCGAGGATGGATCCTATCTTTGCAGATTGAGCGTGGTCGAGTTGGTGTGACCAGCCGTGCAGGAAGCCTGCGGCCCATAGATCACCGGCACCAGTGGTGTCGATGACTTTGGTGGCGTGCATTGGTTCGATTTTGGTAGCTTCGCCGTGGTGTGCGATGTAGGAGCCATGCGAGCCGACTTTGACGGCGGCGATCTCACAATATTCGGCGAGTTTAGTGGCCATGGCACGGTAGTCATCTTTGATTCCTGTGAATGCTTCGGCTTCTTCTTCGTTGGCGAAGACGATGTCGACGTAGTCGCGTAGAATGCTAGGCAAAATCGTACTGGTCGCATGCACGACCTCAAAGGAGGCTAGGTCGAGACTAATGGTGCAGCCTGCGGCTTTAGCAGATTCGAGCACACGCATCATCAGTGCTTCATTGAAGAGTAGGTAGCCTTCGATATGAGCGTGGTTGCAACCAGCGAAATCGGCGGCTGAAATTTCTTCAGGAGCGAGGGTCATGGCGGCGCCTAGGTTGGTGCGCATGGTGCGCTCGCCGTCGGGTGTGACGAGTGAGACGCATTGGCCGTTGGCTTGGTCGCCGATTTTAAAGCGTGAGCAGTCGCCGCCGAGTTGAGTAAACTGCTGACGGTAGAATTCACCTTCGGCGCAATTACCGATCTTGCCGAGAAAGCTGCTGTTGTTGCCCATACGTGCGAGGGTGAACAGTGTGTTACCTGCCGAGCCGCCGGGCGCTTTGACTGTTTGTCCGGGGATGCTGCTGCGCAGTGCTTCAACTGCAGTCGCATCGATCAGTACCATTCCACCTTTTTCACCATCGATTTGCTCGATGAAGTCGTCTTGGACTTGTGCGATTGCATCGACGATGGGGCTGCCGACTCCGATAATGGTAAATAGTGAGCTCATATTTGTTTTAGGTGTAAAAGTTGGTTCTGAGGGTGTCGAAGCAAACATTAAAAAAAACCGCCGATCCAAGTGGAACGGCGGTTTTGGAAAGTTTTGTCGTCGAGACTACATTGCGTCGCGGATCTTTGCGTAGATGACCTGCGATTGTGGCAGGTCGCCCAGCGCTCCAACACGAATGCGGATTTCAGACTCACCTGCCGCGATTTGCTGGATGCGCACAACCACTTCTTTGTCGCCGACTTGACGAGCGAAGATTTTAATATAGTCCTTCTTGTGAAGTTCGCCAGTACGAAGGAGCCCCATGCCATCTATCGCGCCTATGGCACTTAAGAAAATAGCGTTCGCATCAGCTTCGATGGGCGCGTAAAAGTAGCCGGATTGGTATTTCGCGGTCTGCTGTTGCCCTGTCATCGGATCGATTGCGACCGGTGTGGTGCAGCCGGAAAAAAAGGCTACGGTGAGTGTGAGGATGGAGAGGATTGTTACTTTCGCTTTCATAATTGTGTCTATAAAAATGATTTTTAAGCAGAGTGCAATCAGAAGCTTTTAACATATATTGTACCGTTGCGGTCTTTAAATCGCAGCCGTTGGTCGCGTGTGCCGATAAATATTAGGCCAGTGGCGGCATCAACAGTGTCGTTAATGTTGTAATTTGATCCATCGAGCATAACACGCGCACGCACGCCCATCCGGATCCCGCCGACATGGACGTTTTGTAGATACTTAGAGGCGGATTCTTTGAGGCTAGTAGAATCTGCTGGGCTGGGCTCTATTATGACTTTGTGACTGAGCTCTGCGACGGCTTCGTTACTGGGTTCTGGAGCCGATTTAGTATTGAGTGCTTTTTTTAGATTACGCTCTGGTAGTATTGCGATACTGGCTTTAGCCCGCTTGACTGTGTTGGACAAGCTTGCAGCGGGTGCAACGGTTTCAACCAATTCGGGCTTATCGCTTCGAAGAAGGAACCAGATGCCACCTATGGCTGCGGCAAGAATAAACAGTATGGCGGCAATGATTAGAATGCTACTCAATAGATTGTCTTTTTGGGTAGGTTCCGTGGCGGTTTCTTTGATTTTTGAAGAGGCATTGCCACTGATGCGGGGGGCGGGCTGCTGCGCCAGTCGGGGCGTGGTCGCTTTGAGTACGGGCACTTGCTTACTCGCGGCGCTGGGAGCCTCTAGCGGTGAGGAGTCATTTTGGGCTGGGAGACTGGCGTTGACGCTTGGGGTTGCGATCGCGGGTCGGCCACTTTGCGATTTGTCCGGTTGATTACTGGAGATAGATAATTTTAATTTGGGCGGTATTGGCTCCCCTGATTCTTCACTCATAAGTAATTAGTAAAGTACGCTATAATTTTGCTTGGTAAACTGAATTTAGCACAATTTGACAATCTGGGGATCTTTGAAGATTCTTTTACCTGCTCGGGCGATCTTCGGTTTAACGAGTGAGTTGATTATTAGTCAAAAATCAAAGTTCGACCCCAAGTAAAAGATTCGAGTCCAACTCTTGATAACTAATTGAAAGATTAACGATCTGCTCACTACTGAAGCTGTGCAGAATCATTAGTGTCGACGTAATTTGAGTGAATTCGCCGCGTGCGGTCGATTGACCTGTAGTTTGATGAGTGTCTTATTCTTTTGAGGAGGCATCAACTTGGTTTTAGCACTTTTAATGCGATTTCGCCGTCGTTCAATTGGGCGGTGATCTGCTCTTGGTTTTGGCCAAATTCGGCGCTACTGATAATTGCGCCGTCGGTGCTTTTTAGCACCGCGAAGCCACGCCGTATTGTGGCGTTTAGGCTGCTGTTATCTAGGCGTTTCTGCAGGTGGAGGAGGTGCTCGATTTTTGTGTGCGTGTCGACTTGAATCGCGCGATTGAGGCGCTGCTGTAGGTTTTCGAGCGCTTGGTGTGCTAAACTGATTTTGATACGAGGGTGATGCTCGGCAAGGCTCTGCGAATGTTGCGCGAGCTTTGTACGTTCGCGATGCAGACGTGCTTGCAGGGCTTGACTCAAGTGATTCTCGAGGTCGTCGAGCTTCATGCCGAGCATTTCGACCTGACGTTCGGGCGCGATGATATGCATTTTCGACTGAAGCGCACTCAGACTTTGGCGACGTTCAGCGAGGCCATTTTCGATCCAATACAACAAGTTGCTCTCGGCGTGTTCGAGACGTTGCTCGGCTTCGATCATAAGTGATGAAATTAGCTCGGCTGCTGCGGAAGGCGTCTCGGCACGTTGATCGGCGGCGTAGTCAGTTAAGACTGTGTCGATTTCGTGACCCACTGCTGAAATTACGGGCAGCGGGCAAGCAGCAACCGCTCGTGCGAGCGCTTCTTCGTTAAAGGCCCAGAGGTCTTCGATGCTGCCACCACCGCGAGTGATGACGACGATGTCGAAATTCTGACTCGCTCCAGCATATTCGAGCATCGCGGTCACTTCTTGTTCGGCTCCTTTGCCTTGCACGCGTGCTGGAAATATCACGACTTCGCCCTTGTAATTGCGACGACGGAGAATGCGCAGGAAGTCTTGCAGCGCCGCACCTGTGGGAGACGTTACCACGGCGATGCGCATTGGCAGCGCAGGCAGCGATCGCTTACGCGCGTGTTCAAACAAGCCTTCAGCTGCGAGCTTTTGCTTTAGCCGTTCAAACTCGATTTGCAAACGACCTTGGCCACTTTGAATGGTTATTTTGGCGATCAACTGGTAGCGGCCATGCGGTGCATAGACGGACAAACTGCCGAACAGTAGCACTTCCATGCCGTCCTCCAGTTGAAATCCTTGTTGACTCGCATCGCGGGCAAACAGCACGCAGGGAAGCTGGCTTCCAGCGTCTTTGAGTGAGAAATAGACATGCCCCGAGCTTTGTCGGCGAAGGTTGGAGATCTCGCCTTGCACCCAGATCTGAGTGAAGCGACTTTCTAACTGCGCCTTGATCTGACGAGTTAGTTCGGTGACTTTTAATATTTGTTCAGAGGTGGGGCTGATAAGGTTATCCAACATGGCTAGTGATTCGTTTGTTCAACATACGTGCGACGAGGATAATGACGATGATGAACAATACGGCTGTGATCGCCAGTCCGGCTCGGCCTTCAAAAATTGCACCGCCAGTGACAATGAATCCGATCGTGTAGAGACTCTGTGCTGGTAAAGATGCAAGCAGATAGGTCTTGAAGCGCATCCCCATTACGCCAAGCGCGAGATTCTGTACCGGATAAGGAATGCCCGGCGTGATTCGAATGATGATGCCGAGGCGCAGGGCGCTGCTATCCGAGAACTCGGGGATGTCCCATTTTTTTAATAGATGTGTTTTTAAAAAGACCCGCAGAGGACCGGAGGCTAAGGCATAAGTCCAAATCGAACAGAAGCTGGTGGCGGCAATGCCCATTGCGCAAGTCGCGGGCAGCCCAAAGCGTGGCCCCATTGCAATTCCGAAGATAATCAACAGCGGGCTCAAGGGACATCCGATGCCTGGCAGAGTTGTTAATACCAGAATTAATAAGATCGGATGCGTTTCCAAATAAGTATATCCATTGGAGATGAGCGTTTTCCAGTATTCGAGATCCGGATGTGCGCTCCAGATATAGTAAACCGCGGCAGCACTGATCAGTGCTGAGACTAGCAGCAATAGAATCAGGCGTATGAGTCGCTTTGAAGGCTCTGGTTTATTCGGCATTGTCGATAAGTTGGGAACATTTTGCCTCAGTGGCAACATCGCGTATCCCTTGCTTGCACAGTTCAGTAAATGTCTTAACGTGCTCAGTTTATGGAAGATGACGCTAATCAATCCCCTAATAATATGGTCCCCGTCGCACTCGCAGTGCTGGGAATCGTCCTCGGTGGTGCTGGTCTATATTTCGGGCTGACTGCAAACCAACGGCTGAACCCAATCGATGAGTCCGTTTCCGCGGGCGCAACCAGCTCGGCCAAGATCGAAAAGGTGATCAATGGGTTTCAGACTCAGGTCGCCGAGCTCGCCGCCCAAATTTCCGAGCAGTCTAAGACTGTGAATCGTCTGCGAGTTTATAGCTCTCAAGGTGAACAAGCGGTTAAAAAGCTTGCTGGTGAACTGAATACCAATCGCGAGCAAATCGTAAAGACGGCAGAGATGCTGAATGAATTTGCCGCTGCGGGTTTTCGCGCTACGCCAGCAACCCAAGAAGCGAGTGCTGCATCGAACGATGCCGGATCTTCCACTACCACAGTTGCTCCAAGGGATGGCAGCACTTATGTGATCGTATCTGGAGATAATTTTGGTAAGATTGCGGGCAAGTTTGGCGTCGCCGTTCAAGCGATTCTCGATGCGAATCCAAATGCAGATCCGCGCCGTTTGGCAATCGGCCAAACGATTCAGATTCCAACTAAGTAATGTCTGGTCCGGACGAAGCTGACACTCCGCAGAGCTGGGACTTATTAGACGATACACTACTCAACACTTGTCGCGTGTGGGATTTACGTGCGCGTCGCTATCGTCACCCAAAAAAAGGCAACGAAGGTGAGTTTTATTATATTGATTCACGCGACTGGGTCATTGTCATCGCTCGAACTCGGGCTGGTGAATTGATATTAGTGCGTCAATTTCGTTGGGGCATTGATGCGCTTTCGTGGGAGTTTCCAGGTGGTATTGTTGACGCCGGTGAAGATCCGGTGTCAGCAGGGCTGCGTGAGTTGCGTGAAGAGACCGGCTATGTGGCACAAAGCGGACGTTTGATTGGACACTGTCGACCGAACCCAGCGATCCTTAACAATTCCTGCTACATTGTCTTTGCGGATAATGTAGCGTTGCATGCGGATGGCACCGATTGGGATGAGCACGAGGAGATGGAAATTCGCGTGGTTGCGGAAGCAGAAGTCTTTAAGTGGGCTAAAGATTGTAAGATTGGTCATGCGCTGGCACTCGCAGGATTGCTTTATTATCAGTCCATGGAGCGGTAGTCTGCTTGGAGGAGTGAGCCTTAGCGCCCGCTGCAGTGTTTATGGTGCGCTGCGATTCAAATGCTCAGTGCCTTCTTGGCTTCGGCTTCGAGCGCGCTGATTTTAGCACGATCTGGAGCTGCACCGCGTGCCATGTCTGGCTTGCCTCCGCCTTTGCCACCGACAATCGGGGCGAGGGTTTGGATGAGCTTGCCGGCCATGAGTCCGGCTGCCATCGCGTCGTCGCCACACAGTGCGCCGAGATGAAGCTTCGCACCATCGTCGATGATGAAGTAGGCTGCTTGAGTGAATTGCTGTTGCTTGAGGCCATTCATCAACTCTTGCAGCAGCGCAGCAGGGCCTTCGGCGTGGATCACTAGATTAGCGGTTAGATCCTGCTCTTCGAGCATGGTGTTGGCCATCTTGGCCGCACCGGCGGCTTGTGCTTTTTTGACCTTCTTGTCCGCATCAACGCATGCCTCGCGGAGAGTGGCCAAATGCTTTTGGTAACTTTTGACAGTGGCATTAATCTGATGCGGATCGTTGCCTCCGGCAAGCATCGCCCCTATAATATGTGGAAATTCAGCATGCTCTACTGGGCTCTGTTGTGCCTCGCGCAGGGACTGATTCGACTGATTCAACTTCGCCCGCAGCACATTTTCTTCAGCCGTGCCTTTTTCGGCGATTTTGTTGAGCCAGTTCCAAGCCGCTGGGCCGCAGAGGGCTTCGATACGACGGACACCGGAAGCGATGGCACCTTCGGATTTGATCTTGAAGAAACCGATTTCGGATGTGTTGCGTACATGGGTGCCGCCGCACAGTTCCATCGAGTAGCCGTTGAGCGCTTTCGACTCGCCGCCGATTTGAACGACGCGCACGAGCTCACCATACTTATCACCAAAGAATTGCATGATATCTGCACGTTTTTTGACGTCGGTGTGTGGTACCTCGATCCAGGAGACTGTCTCCGTTTTTTGGATACAAGCATTTACTTTGTCTTCCATCTCAGTGATTTGAGCCGGCGTGAGTGCCTTGGAATTGAAGTCGAAGCGGAGGCGGTCTGGCGAAACGCTGGAGCCTTGTTGGGAGGCGTCGGTCGAGACGACTTCGTGTAGCGCCCAGTGCAGTAAGTGTGTGGCGGTGTGGTGGGCTTCGATCGGTAGGCGACGCGTTCGATCGAGTTCAATCGTAATTGATTGTTGAGCGTTGAAAGTTGAGTGTTGAACGTCCTCAACAATGTGTGCCGTTGCATGGCCAATCTTCTGAACAGCTAAGATAGGATACCTCTCTCCATTAATTGTCGCTGTGCCGATGTCGCCTTCTTGGCCACCCATTTCGGTGAAGAGCACAGTCTTATCTGTGATGATGAGAAGTTGTCGGTCTTGTTGATGGATTTCGAGGATCTTCGCTTCGCAACAGTCGGCATTGAAACCGAGGAATTCGGTGGTCGCTTCGGAGCTTAGGTCAAGCGCCCGAACGATGGTTTTCTTTTGCGATGCGCGCGACAATTCGCGGGCTTGTTCCATACGAGCTTCGACGGCTGCCTCATCGAGTGTGATTCCGCGCTCACGGCAGAGCAGGGCAGTGAGGTCGAGCGGGAAGCCGTAGGTATCGTAAAGTTTAAAGGCATCTTCCGTCGGGAAGACATTCGATTTGCCCGCGTCGCTTTCAAAGAGTTGTAGGCCGCGATCCAGTGTCTTATTGAAACTATTTTCTTCGGTGGCGAGGGTGTCTTTAATCGCTTCGGCGCGGGTGCCGATTTCCGGGAAGACGCTGCCGAATTCAGCGATCAGCGTATCGACGAGTTTCGGTAGGAAGGGCTCGCTGCCATCGAAGCCAAGTGCGCGACCGTATTTGACGGCGCGGCGCAGAATACGGCGTAGTACGTAATTGCGCCCAGTGTTGCCCGGCAGAATACCATCGGCGATCGAGAACGACAGTGTGCGGATATGGTCAGCGATGACACGAAAGGCGATGGCTTGCTCGAGTGTATCGGACTTCTCGACAGCTTCACCGGGATAGATGTCGGCGTAGGTCTTACCGCTGAGTGCTTCGAGCGTACGAAAGATCGGCTGGAAGACGTCGGTCGCGTAATTGGTCGGCTTCTGTGAGAAGTCGGTAAAGCCCTGGGTATTTTGGATGAGCGAACAGGCGCGTTCAAAGCCCATGCCTGTGTCGACGTGCTTGGCGGGCAGGTCGCGGAAGCTGCCGTCGGCCTCTGCATTGTATTGAATGAAGACCAGGTTCCAGATCTCGATGCAGAGATCGGAGTCCATGTTGACGAGCTTGCCAGCGCTGTCGCCGTTGGGGGTTAGGTCGACGTGCAGTTCGGAGCACGGACCGCAAGGGCCGGTTTCACCCATCATCCAAAAGTT
The DNA here is from genome assembly GCA_018663485.1 of Opitutia bacterium. Lineage (GTDB taxonomy): Bacteria > Verrucomicrobiota > Verrucomicrobiia > Opitutales > Coraliomargaritaceae > Lentimonas. The sequence goes on along the minus strand of JABJQI010000202.1, from coordinate 14,548 downwards.
ATCCTTCACGTTGCCGTTGATGATGTGCTTCTTCGGATCGAGGCCTTTCTTCTCAAATAGAGCGGCCCATAAATCGTAGGCTTGTTGGTCAAACGAAGAGGGATCGCCTTCCGAGGGCATATACACCGTGGCGTAGAGTCGTTCGGCTGGCACACCCCAGACGTCGACGAGCAGTTCCCAGCTCCACTCAATGGCTTCTTTTTTGAAGTAATCACCGAACGACCAATTGCCAAGCATTTCGAAGAAGGTGTGGTGATAGGTGTCGTAGCCGACATCCTCCAAGTCGTTGTGTTTGCCGCCTGCACGGATGCACTTCTGGGTGTCGGTCGCACGTGCCGGCGAATAAGGGGCCTTCTCGGTGCCAAGGAAGTAGGGTACGAATTGATTCATCCCCGCATTGGTGAACAGCAAGCCAGGCGACTGTGGCATCAACGATGCCGATGACACTGGCGTGTGTTGCTTGGATGCAAAGAAGTCGAGAAAGGATTGGCGGATTTCGGAAGAGGTCATGATAAAAGGAAGAGCTGCGAGGTTGAGTGCTATTTTAACCGCAGATGGATGCGGATGGACGCAGATTACTTACGAGCGACGCGTAACCATTCTAATTTAGCGTGTTTGAAGTTAACAATGAGGCCAACTTTGTGGCCTGTGATTTTTAAATAATTGAGCATCTTACCACGCTCGTGTTCGGTGATTTTCTCGATAGTCTTTGTATCAACAACAATCTTATGGTGAGTAATTAGGTCCGGGACGTATTTACCAACGACTACAGTTTTATAATTAACATCATATTCGGGTTGTTGGGAGTAGGGAATGTCTCGTAGCCCAAATTCGACTACGAGCGCATTCTCATAGATCTTCTCGTGGAAGCCGTGACCGATTTCATTGATAACTTCAAACGCACCGCCAATGATTGCATGCGTTTCCTCTGAATAGAGAAAATCCGTCTTATCTGCGTCCATCTGCGTGTATCTGCGGTTGAATATTACTTCTGAGTTACAGGTTCGCTAAAACCGCGGCGGCCATTTCTTTGGTGCCTACCGAGTCGAGGCCGAAGGCGATGTCGCCGGTACGGGTGCCGCTGGTGACGGCTTTCTCAACTGCGGCTTCGATTGCAGCTGCGGCTTCGAACTCGCCAAAGCTGTAACGGAGCATCATCGCTCCCGAAAGGATTTGTGCGCAGGGGTTGGCGATGCCTTGTCCTGCGATGTCTGGGGCAGTGCCGCCAGAAGGTTCATACAGTCCAAATGGGAAGCCGAGCTTGTTCTTTTCCGCGCCGAGGCTGGCAGATGCCAGCATGCCGAGGGAGCCACAGATAACACCCATCTCGTCGGACAGGATATCGCCGAACATATTTTCAGTGAACAGCACGTCGAATTGATTCGGATCGCGAGCCAGCTGCATTGCGGCGTTGTCGACATACATGTGGCTGAGCTCGATTTCTGGAGCGTGCTTGGCGAAGTACGCGGTGACGACCTTGCGCCAGAGGACCGACGTTTCGAGCACGTTGGCCTTGTCGACCGAGCAGACGCGGTTGCCGCGTGCTTTCGCGGTGTCGATGGCGACTTGGGCGATACGCTCGATTTCGCTGGTCTTGTAAACCATCGTGTCGATCGCTTGCTCTTCGCCATTTTCAAGTGTGGTGGTGGTCTTTGGCTGACCAAAATAGATGCCACCGGTGAGCTCGCGGATGCAGACGATATCGATGCCGTTGGGGATGCGGTTGTCTTTGAGTGGCGAGGCTTCAGTCAATTGTGGATAGAGCAGGCCTGGGCGCACATTGGCGTAAAGCGAGAATGCCTTACGAATCGGCAGTAGCGCCGCACGCTCGGGTTGATCTTTGGGTGGCAGGCTTTCCCACTTAGGTCCGCCGACAGAGCCGAACAGGATCGCTTCGGCGTTTTCGCAGACTTGCTTGGTCGAGTCCGGAAAGGCCACGCCGTGATTGTCGATTGCAACACCACCGATGTCTGCGTGCGCATAATCGAGCGCAAAACCGAACTGGTCGCCGGTGGCTTTAAGGACGTCGAGAGCGACTGTCATGACTTCAGGACCGATGCCATCACCGGGAAGAACTGCGAATTTGAGTGTTTTCATATATAAAGCTGCGTAAACTTGCAAAAGCGGAGTAATTTGTCCTGCAAATCTCTGGCTTCAAGCCTTTTCGGGCCACTTAACCTATTGAGCGTCAAGCAGTGCTTTGAATCGGCGCCTGAGTCGTGTGTAGACCTCGATTTTAGTTCTGTATGAACTGTGGGTCGCTCAGTGTTTTCAGGAAGTCGACTAGGGCGGCTTTGTCCTGTGCCGAGAGTTGTAATCCGGCTGTTGGATGTTTTGCTAAATTCGGGTCGAGAGTCACTCGTGATGTGACTCCGCTGCTGTAATGCTCGACAACTTCCTCGAGGGTTTGGAAGCGACCGTCGTGCATGTAGGGCGCAGTCAGGGCGATGTTGCGCAATGAAGGTGTGGAGAACTTGTTCGCATCCAGCGGATTTCGAGTGACTTCGGCAAGACCGAGGTCACTGGTAGCTTCGAGGCCGTTATCGTGCAAACGGTTGTCAGTGAACAAGGCGCCGCCGTGGCAGTGGAAGCAATCCGCGCCATATTGGCGTGAGCGGGGCTCGAATTCGGTCATGAAGAGCTCGAATCCGCGTTGTTCGCTGGTGCTGAGTTGGGCTTTGCCACTCATTGCCTGATCGAACTTAGAAACGTAGGATGTGAGACTAAGGAGAAAATTTTCAAGTGCTAAGCCGATAGTCTGCGGAGTGATCGCACCAGAGCCAAAGGCGTCGCTGAAGAGTGTGGGGTAGTCCGCGTCAGCACTGAGTTTTTCGATGACATGGTCTATAGACTCGCCCATCTCTCTGGGATCTTCGATCGGAATTAGGACTTGCTCGCGCAGTGAGTGCGCACGGCCATCCCAGAAGAAGGTGTCTTTCCATGCCAGGTTAAATAGCGGCATGGAGTGGCGACGGCTGAACTGGTCGTTCACACCCGCACTGATTCGAGCTGGGTCTGAGAATGCGTGATCTTCCTGGTGGCAGGAGGCGCAAGCAATGGTGTTATCAATTGAGAGTTGTGGGTCGTGAAAGAGTCGCCTGCCTAGTTCGATACGTTCGGCGATGAGGGGATTGTCGAGTGGTAGGGATGGAATGGGGAGGCGATTACCCAGTTTGAAGGGGTAGGGAGTCGGCGTATCTGGTAGATCAATGGGCTGAGGGCGTGTGTCAGCTCGCATTGGAGCTGCGGTGCGGATACGCTTGATTTGAAAGGCCCCGGGGAGATTTCTTTTTAAGGCCAGTGGAATCGGATCACCTTCGCGAGAATGCGTTGAAGCTCCGTCTTTTAAAAAAGAGATGGGCGCTGGGGCATTGAGCAACGCGGCGATATCAAAATCAATATCGAGTGCGGCATTGGCGGTTATATTCTTTGCCAGTGTGAGGGTGATCGTGGTGCGCTGCGGATCATTAGCGAAGTGATAGACGTAGCCGGACAGTTGACTATTGGACTGGCGGTAGGTGCCTTCGAGGGCGAGGAAGATATAGCCGGTCTGCCAGGTCCAATGAAGATTGTTGAGGTTCGGGTTGAGCGGATGATTGGCAGCATAAAGATTCGGGTCGCTGTGGTTAACTTCTTCGTTCAATCCGAGATTAAACCGTATCGCCTTAAAGTCTCCTTCGGGAATTGAATCCAGCAGTATTTGAGTGCGGTGTTTTTTCGCGTCAATCCATTGGGTCGAGTTTGGTAGTACTAGCCAATTACCTGCGGTGCTCTGTAGCTCGAACTCACTGAGTAGATAGCTGAGCCGGGAAATTGAAAAGGTCTCCCTGGCTGATGTTTGATAACGCAGAGAATCGAGGATGAGCGGCTTGCCTATTACAGTGTGCTGAAGCGAGATTCCTAGGCTACCTGCACTTGTCGCTGATACAAACAGTATTGTAATTATGGATACAATTAAACGGGTGGTTTTATTGAGGGGAGTCGACATTGCAGAGAGAAGAAGTAACTGAGTTCGATGTCTATTGAGGTGCAACGAAGATCTCTGTGGTAACAAAGGCTCGGGTCGCATCGCCGGCCGGAACGTTTGTAAAAGTAACGGTTGCAGTCGTATAGGGAGCGCTGGTCGTATCTGGAAGTGTGCATTTGACCCAATATCGATTGTCGGTATCGGTTTGATCGACGCGATCAATATAGGTCGCTGCGACTCCATCTACAGCGATGGAAGTCGGATCGACATTCTGGTTTTGAGGAGCGCTGGATGGCCCCGTGGTTTCTTCGAGATGTAGGTAGAGAGTGTCGCCTGAGACGACGACTGCAGTTGGACCGAGGTCGACGTCCTTGGCAATGAGTGCATTATAAGCGTAATAATGTGCATCGCCGAGCACTGCGGGGATGGTGAGTGGAACTTGTTGATTCACATCGTCGACTACATGATACATCTCATAGGTTGAGGTGTCGCTTGGGTCTGTTGGGTCGCCGAAGATGATGAGCCTATAGTCAGGATAATCGTCAGAGCGGATGGAGCGCCCATTGTTATTCGGGGCGCTGTTGAAGCGCTCGGAGACAACGCAACGTTCTACGGAATCTTGGCCATTAAGGATCGGGAGTAGGCTCTCAGAATCGATGGTGTCAACGGCTGCAGTGGCACTGGCTACGTCGATATCTGCGAGCTCAAGAATGGTCGAGAAGAGGTCTACGCAGTGCACGAGTTTGTTGCTGAGGCCAGTGCGAGTGACATCAGGGCCGGCCATGATGAGCGGCACGTGGACACCACCTTCGTAGAGTGAGCCTTTGGCGTGGTCGGTGCTGTATGGGGCTTGGACGACGGCACCAGGTGTGCCGTTGTCGCCGATGAGGATAATGTTGGTGTTGTCGAGGTCGACAGTGGCGAACAGGCGTCCGAGTTCGGTGTCGAGTGCTTGTAGGGCAGCTTCGTAAGCACCGCGACGATCTGTGCCTGTAACGTTTCCATCGACGTCAGTGGCATAGGTTGGGTAATCGTGGAGATTACTTGGTGGGTTATGGAAAGGTGTGTGAGGGGCGTTAAAGGCCAACCAGATAAACCACGGATCGTTTGGATTGCTGTTGATGAAGGAGACTGCTTCGTTGACCTGGTCGGTTGTGCTATAGGTCGCGAAATTATTGATGGTGTTATTTGGGATAGTCGCGGTGCTTACCGTTTTGCTCCAGTCGGTATAATTTGTGACCCCGCCTCCAAGTATGCCTGCAAAATGGGTCCAACCACCTAAAACTTCAGGGCCGGTGTTGCCACCGCCAAGGTGCCATTTTCCGAAGGTGGCGAGTTTATAGGGAGAGGCTTCCGCTGTGAAAATTTCAGGGAGTGCGAGCTCACTAGAAGGGAGCGCCGGAGTCGTCGGATCGCCTACACCGTGACGAAAGCCGTAGCGACCGGTCAGGATGGTGGCACGTGTGGGTGAGCAGACGGATTGTGCGTATGCATTAGTGAATCGTAGACCGCGGTCGGCGAGCGCTTCCAGGGTTGGCATCGGCGCAAATGTGGTGCCTGGGTTTAAAGCTGTATTGTTATCGACCGGGCTGGAATCGATGGCCCAGTCATCTAGAATTACTAAGAGTATATTACGTAGTGGAGCCACATTATGGTTATTCGTCGAGCTGACTTCAGTAGCGGATCCACCTGAAGGTGTGTAGTTTAGTTCTGCGGTGTGAGATGAGCCAGGTGTGAGTGTGTGCTCATTGAAGTCCAACTGTAGCGTTCCAGTTGCGGCATCGTAGCTGAGGATCGTGGCAGTGACACCGCCGACAGTAATGCTGTTGATTTCATCGAGCGGTGGGAGTGGCGAGAAGCTGGCAGTGAATTCTGAGAAAGCGATAGTCTCGTATTCAAAGCCATTGTCGTCAAAAGGTTCGATGGTGGTGAGGCTTGCGCGGTAGAATTGTTTTACTTCGTCGAGCGCACGGGCTGAATCGGGGGTCGATCCGAGTGAGCCCAGTTCGTTTTCTGCCGTGTCGGTTAGCATCTTCCATTCTTCAAGGTCGGCACTGCGCTCGATGAGATAGGTGCCACCCTCGGGCCCGCTCCAAGTTAGCGTGACATCGCCAGCGGTGGGTTCGACTTCAAGGCTGTCTATTGCTAGTCTAGCTTCGGGGCCACCTTCGAAGTAGATCTCGGCCGTGGCGGGGAGGGTGTTTACATTCGTGCCTGTCGGGTTTCCGTAGAAAGTACGACCGATATTGTAGGGGTATTTCGGGGTGCCCACATCATCGATGGATACGAAATAGGCATAGGTGCCATCGGGATATTCGGGAGTCTTGCAGGAACGGCCATTATGCTCATCAAGATCGAAATGAGTGCCTAGTGTAAACCCGAGGTTGCCGAGGTAATCATAGTCCTCGATATAGTGTCCCAGCGGATACGTTGCGTTAATCGCGGGGCCATATTGGCCCTCGGTGAGTGTGGCATCGATACCTTGAACTGCTGCGGCCCAACTTGGCAGCGAGTTGCGGCCTGTGTTGAGGTTGGTCGTCCCGTTGGATCCGTCGCGGGTGGTGTAGCCTGAGGTCATGCGTCGAACGGTGCTAGTGGCGTCGTCCGGGTCGTCGTAGCCATACGGGCCATAGAGCGGATAGCCGTCGCGAACCCAGCCGATGATCGGGGAGTGCTGTCCGTTGAAGTTTTCCGTGTAAGTATTTGTTGACGCTTCGTAGTCAACGCTACCGCCGATTAAGTGCCTTAGGGCAGGCGGGTTGGCGTGGTAGTGATGATTTATACCGGCTTGGTGAGCATTGGCCGAATCGAAGGTGACGGATTCGTTAATGTATGCATCGCGATTCCAGATGCCGTCACCATTAAAAGCTGTGTTAGGTCGAGCATCGGCATTATTTGCAGTGCTATAAGAAAAGGCATCGCGGCTATCAAACATGGCAATACCATCGACAAAGTATCCGATCGAGCCGCCCCCGGTTCGGGTTTTACTCACAGGGACCATTCCAGGGTCTAGTGGGAAGCGGTAGATTGCCGATGAATTGCCAGGATAATTAACAAAGAGGTTGGTCTTGGCTTCATTGCCGTACCAAGGGCCCATAACGTGAAAGCCCAGGCCGGACGTGCGGATGTAGACATCGCTGCTGGTGTAAGTGATTTCGTGGACGCCTGCGTAGGTAGGTTCAGTTTGGCCTGAGCCATTGTTTGGATGAATCCAGGTGGTGACCGCATTGAGCGTAATCTGGTCCGCAGTCGTTTCGTAGATGCGTGCGTATTGACCGGAATTGAGTGTATGCCATGAGCTGAGCAGGGGCTCTGCCGCAAGCGAGGAGGCAGTCAGTACAAGCAGGAAGAGGTGTAGTCGTTTTACGAGCATATTAAGAGATATCTGTATATCTCCTAAATTTCAGATAAGTTTCAAAGATTTAGTGTATTCGCGCAAATTGTCCTTAAGAGCTGTTAGTTCACTGCCGATTTCAACCGAGCTAAGTGTCGATCGGCGCTTTTGAGTGCTAAGCTATAGCTTATTATGTATATGATTAATTCAGCTCTTTGGTTGCATTCCGATCGCCATGAGCATCTGAAAGCTTGGGTTTCATTACTGATGAATTCGGAGGTCTATCACCTGCTTTTTTCAATCATTAGCGTGTCGGTGATACTCGTCAGCCCTGCAATTTCATGAATTAATAAATATAGTCCGTTTACCTTGTGGAAAGGTTTCCATTATGCGCAGTGTTTTGTAGGAATGGTATGAATTGGCGTTATTAGCTAATAGTCGGGTTTTGGTATATTTTATTAAACGTTATTAATTAATTGACAGTGCTTTTATAGCTCTCATATATAACGTTATGAAATGTTTAATAGTTATATCCGTTGCCTTCCTGCAAACGTTTTTATGCTCTGTGTTGCTTAGCCAGGCCGTTTTTAATTCTGCTACTGATGTCGTTGTCATTACTGATGATTTTTCAACTGGGGTTTCAGCTAGTCTGAACATCGATACTGGTTCGCCAGCCATACTTAATTCATTCGATTCGATCACAATTCACGCTTTGAATCATAATTATGCTGGCGACTTGCGGGCCTCAATCACTCACACGCCAACGGGTAAATCAGCAATACTTTTTGATCGCCCTGGTAGCGGTTCTTTGGGAACTTCGAGTGATTTTACCACGGGAGATTTTACCTTTGAATTTGGAGCTCTTCAAATAATTGAAGATGTCGCACCGCTCAGCAACCTTGCTCCGGGAATCTATGCGCCTGCATCTCAAACCCCAAGCAATGAAGTTGGCTCAGGCGCTGGGCCGGGAACCAATGACGCACTGGTTGATTTTCTCAGCTTTGCGGGGATCGACCCTAACGGAGAGTGGTTACTCGAAATCTCAGATAACAAATTCACTGACACTGGCTCATTTGCCGGTTTCTCTATCACACTTAATTACGTTCCAGTGCTCCAACTAATGGAAGTCGCACAAACAAAAAACCAACAAGCGCTGGCGGCGGTGCTTGATCCGCTCGTGGTTGCCGGAGGGAACTCAGCCGACCTCAACGATTTCTTCAGCGAACTGACTAAGCTGACGGATGACGAGGTACGAAGTGCCCTTGATCAAATGTCACCGCGCTATTTGGGTATGATTCCTCAGGTCTTTGCTTCCCATAATTCGGCGCAGACACAGAACATCTGGAATCGCTTGGTTCAGGTCCGTCGTAGCCAAGGCACTCCGACCCACTCAGTGAACCTTAATTTCAGAGATGGTAATGGTAACCAAGACAGCAGCGTCTCCACTCAGCGAATCGCGCCCACTGGCCCCACTGGCCTTGCTCCCCAAAGTGAAGAGCAAGAGTGGGGGCTTTATACGATCGGCACTGGTCAAACCGGAGATGTCGATGACACGAATGAGTCGGTCGGCTTCGATTTCCAAACCACAGGCATCAACGTGGGCGCGGACTATTATATCAACAAGCAGCTTGTGGCAGGCGTCACGCTCGGCTATTCATCCGGAGATGCTGAGTTGGATGATAACGGTGGTCAGGTCGATACAGACAGTTTGAAAGTCGGCGTCTATACCACCTATTTCGAGGACGGCTCATCGGAAAAAATCAGTGGCTGGTATGTCAATGCTTACCTCGGTGGTGGCTATAATGAATACGACTTTGAGCGCACTGTGAACGCTGGAACAATCAGCCAAACGGCAAAGGGTGATTCCAAAGGATATGAACTCAATTCTGTCATCGGTGGCGGTTATGATTATCAACTTGGAGACGCGACGATCGTAGGGCTCATCACGAGCCTGCGTTACGACCGCTTGTGGGTCGATGATTACAGCGAATCAGGCGCTGGCTCTCTTGGCCTCGATGTCGACGATCAAGACCTAGACAGTCTGCGAAGTGATCTTGGTGTGCGTGTCGCCTATTCAGTAGTAGCAATCGACGACATTATTTGGCACTGGGGTGCGCAGGCAAGTTGGCAACATGAATTCATGGATACTGAGAATACCGTCAAAGCTCGCTTGGTGAATGGCGCAAGCGCTTCATTTAATACGGATGTCAATCAAGACATTTCCGCTGATACACTCAGCTTAGGTGCCAGTCTCAGCGGCGAGATCTCCACACAACTGAGTGTTGGTGTCGCGTATTTTGCCGAGATTAACGAGGACTACACATCCAACACACTTAATTTCAGCATTGCCTACAGATTCTAAGCTAGAAGCAAACCACTCTTAACAAAATCCGGGCCGAATATACGTCCGGATTTTTTTGTTAGACTGACCTTGTCGAGTGCCTTGCTCATGCTGCTTTTGCTGCGCCATCTCCGGCAGACCGACGTCGTTGCCCTAGTATCACAGCGCCTGCGATGAGTGCTGCACCAATGGCTAGGCGCACGAGGGTCTCGGTGCTGGTGTTTTCAATCTCACCGAAGATAAACAGAGAGCTGAGCACGGCAAGGGGGACGACCGCGTTATTAAATGCGGCGAGGGTGCCGGGATTGCTGCGGGCCGCACCTTTATTCCAGAGAAAGAAGCCGAGGCCGGAGGCGATGCAGCCGAGGTAGAGCAGCGCTTGCCATTGCGAGGCGTTGACTTCCAGCATTTCCCAGTCGGTGAAAAGTAGGCAAAAAATCGCGGCGCAGAGTGTGCCGCCAATGGTGAGGAAGGCGAAGCAGTTGTGATCGTTAATTTCTGGATGCTGCCGTTTCCAGTCGCGGTAGGCGACTTGGCCATAGGCGAACGCGAGTCCCGCGAGTTGCATCAGTGCGAAGCCGATCCAGATATCACCCGAAGGCGTGCCTTTGGCTTTGATGATCGCGGCGCCGAACACCGACAGTAGGGCAGCGAGCAGGTAGCGCGGCGTAAATTGGCGTTGTCGTGCGTCATGAATCAGCACGACGTAGACCGGCGTCAGCACGGTAAACAACGCGACGAGGTGCGAGGGGATGTAGTTAAAAGCCTTAATGTAGCAGACATACATCAGCCCGAACTGGATCGCGCCGTAAGCGACGAGTCGCAGGCTGTCCTGCGTGCCGATCGCCTTTGGCCGAAGCCAAGGTAGGAATAGTAAGGTTGCGCAGCCGAGCCGTAGCGTCGCGACGAAGTAAGCATCCACGCCCGCCAAGGCACTGCCGATGAGGCCGAAGGAGAAGGCCCAAATGAGCGAGACGATGGCGAGGTAGATCATTGGGGAGACTTGAGGGAAGAGAGCTTAGACTTTTGCTAGAGAGCTGAGAGGGTCGTTTCGTGGGATGAACGGATCCTCAACATGAGATAAAAAAAGAGCCTTGCCGCGGTGTGGCAAGGCTCTGGTTCGAGAAGATTATTTACCAGCGGTAAGTTGCACCGATCGAGACTTGGTCGCTGCGGCCTGGTGTGCCGGGCACTTCTTCGTAATCGTCGTCCCAGGCGTTGTCGACCGCAACGAAGAGCTCAAGACCATCGACCTGTGGAGGAAAGACACTGACGCCAATATGCGTGAACAGCGCTTCGTTGTCGCTGCCGCGTAGTGCATTGTCTTCCTGGCTGCGCCATTCGTTGTCGATGCGCACTTGCACGACCTCGCAGGGAGTCCAGATCGCACCGAGTGTCACGCGGTGGTTGGCGTAGTTGAGTGCGTAGAAGCTAGCGTCGATTGCGTCGTCGCCGTAGTCTTCGTCTTTATCAAGGAAGGTGTAGCTGGCGATCGCTTCGATCGTTTCCCATCGCTTGGAAGCGATCAGCTCGACGCCAAAGGTTTCGATGTCGACGGCTTTGGCGGCTCTAGTATATGGGTCACTGAAAGAGTATGTCCAGTCGACCAAGTCATTGTCCCAGCGGTAGAAGATTGCCCCTTCTAGCTTCCAAAAACCACGATCGATATGGGTGCCTAATTCCAGGTTTTGACTGGTTTCTCGGTCGAGGTTTGAGTCACTCGCAAAAGGGCCTCCTTGAACTGCGCTGCTTGCAGTGTAGCCTGGCACTTGGCTCCCTTCTGAGTAGGAAAGATAGAGACTCTCTGAGTTGCCGTTGGTGTGTGCGCGCTTCCAAGTGATGTCGCCGATCGCAGACAATTCGTTGTCATCGCGATTGGTGTCGTCATAGCTGCCGCCTATGCGGAAAGTCAGGTTTTCTGATTCGTTTAGGTCATAGCGATATTCGGGGAGTAGCGCGACCTTTACGTAGGATCTGGAAGTATCTTTGAGTGAGGACGAGTCAATTTCGTCTGCTGCGACCTGAGCGGAGTGGCTTAAAGCAAACTGTTGGTTAATCACATGACGGCCGGATAGAGCAAGCGCACTTACTTTGGTTTCATGGTTTGCTTGATAGTATGAAGGGTTTTCGCGCTTCAAAACAAAATGATCGGTATTGCGGCGATGATAGGCGCTCAATTCCCACAGACTCTCTTCGGCGTAGTTTTGTGTGTGGTTGATTGAGTAGAGCCGTGTTTTCAGATTCTCGCTTTCGTTATTTGCTGTGTTCGCGGTGTACATCCCCGGCCAGCCGAATTTCTTTTCTTGATAACCCGCGAAGAAATCGGTTTGTGAGTTCGGTCCGACGAGCTGCACGCGTCCGGTAGTGCGGTCGAAATCGTGGTCGCCGTATTGAATGGTGCCATCGCTCTCGGAGCGGGAGGTCTCGATTTCAGCGCCCCAGCTCCAGTCTTCGGCATTGGCGAAGGTGCCAGTCACTGCGTGGTGCAGGCGTTGGAAGTTGAGGTCGTGGTCACCGCCGCCGAGGGTGGCGCTGCCGCCATCCTGGATTTGGCTCCAACCGTAGCTGATGGTGCCGACAGTGCTGTTGAAGCCGTAGAGCGCGTTGTCTCCGGCCACCAGCACGTCTGGAGTGGTGAGCATTTCCGGTGCAATGGGCAGCTCGGCGGAGTAGTGTCCAGTTTGTGGATCGATGAGCGTGGCGCTGCCGACGCGAAAGCCGGTGTTTTCAAAAATGCCGCCGCGAATCGATACGTCGCCTTGCGCTTCCGCCATGTTGCGCGACTGAAAGTCGATGCGCGGATTGAATTCTAGATTCGAAACGGGTGTCTCGTAAGTGGTCACTGGGCGCAGGTTGGCGACCTCTTGTCCGTGAATGACCAAGGTCGGGAGCGCGAAATTATTCGTGTCCTCGACTTCGGTGGTTGCTGCCTGTTGTGCAAAGGCTGCGCTAGAAAGTGCGAGTGCTAATAAAGCGCACGAAGTGAATGATTTTCTGTTCATGCATGATGCAAAACGTGTTTGTTGCTCGGTTTCAATTGTTAATTGAATTTATTTTAAACTTAACAATAGCAAGTGATCACGAATCGCTGTGCCGCGGCATGGCACCGGAAGGGGCACAAGATCGCAATCGACCGAAGACAGACTAAGGCCTGCTTGGCCAACCGAGTTTAGGCTAGGCCGTGGCTATGCAGGACTCAGGTTAAGATCATGCAGTGCCTGCAGCTCTTTTAGCCAATGTGCGTCAATTCCGTTGGCTGCAGCTAAGAGTGAACCGACGACGACACCTCGATGGCAATTATCTCCGCCGCAGTGTGCATTTGCCAAGACGCCTGCGCTGAAGTTGTCGGCGTATTTCCAGCATAAATAGAGGCTCGCGGTGAATGATTCTGGTAAATAGCACGCCATGGTTAAGTGCTTGCCTATGACTGCACGATCTTCGAATAGAGACCATGTATCGAATTGACTTGGAGTCGCCCATGCGCGGCCGTGTTCGGCAATTGCGGCGCGCAGGTCGTTGCCATTCTGAAGCTCGGCAAGGATGCGGCAGAGTGCTTCGGTTGCACGTACGACGTGTTGGTTGCGGTGGGTCAGTTGTACGTGCCCAGTCGCTGTGGCGATTTGTGCGTCTAGCTCCGTGACGCGTATGTGTTCGAGCGCCGCGAGTAGCGCGGGCACGTGGCTCAGGCCGCCGATGTGTAGATCGTCAATCCCGCAATTTAAAGGTGCTTTGCCTTGTGCGTAGTTGTCGAAAAATGCGCGGTGATATTCTTCTAGGTAAGTGTCGTGATGCCAGCCAGGCTCGAGCATTCGATCGATGTAGCGCTGCAGCCATTGCTTGGCGTCGTAGCTGCTATTTTCGCGGATCAAGTGGAACAACTCTACACTCAACTTAAAGTTAATCGTGTTTTCTCCAGCTTTGAGGAATTGATGATAGTGAATGCCGCGTTGGCCCCAGTATTGGGCTTGGTCGTGGAGGATATCACCGCGTTGGTTGCGCGGCTTATATTTTGACCGCCAGAGGATGCTGCCGGAGTGTGGATTCTTGGGTGCGGCATAGCCGTCCAGTGCTGGATAGTCTTGGTCGAGTCCGCGTGTGTCGTAATACCAATGCACGGGCATGGCGACTGCGTCGGCCACGAGTGCGCCGAGCATAGCATGTTGTAGAGTCGTCGTCATTTGGCTGAGCGGTGGAGCTTGATTGTTGGTGCGCTTTGAAACGGTCTGTCAGATCTCGCTTGAAGCAATGCCCCTTGCTGACTCGGTCAACATTAGGAGTCACTTTTTAGCTTCTAATCATCGACTGTGAGCCGTTCGATGCGGATATTGAGGTCGCGTTCGTAGCGGCGGATCAACTTCATTTCGTCTTCGCTGGCGAGGGAGAGCGCGTGGCCGCTGGCACCCATCCGGCCAGTTCGACCGACGCGGTGGATGTAATCGTCGGAGCTCGATGGCAGGTCGACATTGAAGATATGTGTGACGTCCTTGATGTCCAACCCTCTGGCGGCGACATCGGAAGCGATGAGCACTTTGATTTCGCCGCTGCGGAAGCAGTCGAGTGCATTTTGTCGCGCAAATTTACTTAAGTTACCATGGATGACCGCGAGCTGTGGATATTGCGGGGAAAGTTCGTCGCCAAGCTCTTCAGCGCTGACGTTGCGGTGGACGAATACGATCGCCCGTTCGGGCACCAGTAACTGAAGAAGTTGCTGTAAAACTCTGCCTTTGTTATGAAAGCGTGTCTCGACGTAGCGGTGCTCAATGGCAGGTGGCTGCGCTTGCGAGGATCGTACGGCGCGCCATTGCAAGTCTTTGCCGATCGATTCCGCGATGCCGAAGGCACCTCCTTTTTGGGTCGCAGAGGTGAAGATTAATTGCCGGTCACGTGGCGTCATTTTGATGAAGGC
>JABJQI010000182.1 GCA_018663485.1 Opitutia bacterium | reverse complement strand
TTGCTGCTGGTTTGGCTCGCCCTGCTCGGTGCCGCGCTGGCCTGCCGTGAGGATCGCCACCTTGGGCTGGATGTCATCGTGCGTTTGTGGCCGGATAATATTCAGCGCCTCGGACGTCTCTTTGTTTGTTTCGTGATCATTTGCTTCGCTTGCGGCATCATGGCCTGTGGCGGTTGGCAACTGGTCAGTCAGCGCTTCGCGTCGGGGCAAACACTACCGGCTCTAGGCGTTTCCAGGGCATGGTTCTACCTCGCATTGCCCGTCAGCGGTGTGCTCATCACGCTCTTTATGGTGGAGTCTTTCTGGGCCACGCTGGTCGATAGTGAGAGTGATAGTGGAGGGGAGTCGCAGCGATGAGTCAGGAACTGGTTATCATGTTGGTTTGCTTCGTTGCGCTGCTTTGCTTGCGCGTGCCGATTGCTTTTGTGTTGGGGCTTGTAACGTTTGTGACCGCGGTTGCGCTCGACTATGACAATGTCGCGTTGACCCTTGCCAGCGACCTTGCCAACGGCATTGACAGCTTTGCGCTGCTCGCGATTCCTTTCTTCATTCTAGCGGGCGAGTTGATGGGCAGCGGTGGTTTGGCGCGGCGTTTGATCGAGTTTGCCACGGTGCTGGTGGGGCGCTTTCCCGGGGGGCTGGCGCTGGTCAATACGCTCACTTGTATGTTTTTTGGTGCGATCAGTGGCTCGGCGGTGGCGGCCGTTTCCAGTATCGGTGGCACGCTGATTCCCGAGATGACCCGCAAGGGCTATGACCGCGAT
This sequence comes from Opitutia bacterium, assembly GCA_018663485.1. Lineage (GTDB taxonomy): Bacteria > Verrucomicrobiota > Verrucomicrobiia > Opitutales > Coraliomargaritaceae > Lentimonas. Next base: position 4,820 of record JABJQI010000182.1, on the reverse strand, counting down.
TTCAATATCGCCGTAACGGCTTCTGCGGCGACCACCGGCCTGCTGATCCCGCCCAGCAATATCATGATCGTCTACGCGCTCGTCGCGGGCAACGTATCGGTCGCATCGCTTTTTCTTGCGGGCGTTCTGCCGGGTGTGGTGGTGGGCCTGAGTATCATGTCGGTGGCTTTTGTTATCTGTAAAACACGTGGCTATGGTAAAAGGGAGGCCAGTGATGCCGCGAGTGAACGCCTCACGTTTGGTCACGCCTTAGTGGGTGCCATTCCCAGCCTGCTGCTCATCATAATTGTGCTCGGCGGCATCCTCGGTGGCATCTTTACCGCGACGGAAGCCTCGGCGATTGCCGTGCTGTGGTCCTTCCTGCTGGGCGTGGTTTTCTACCGGGAAATAAAGCCATCCGAATTGATTGGCATTACCCTGCGTGCTGCACGCACGACTGCCGTGGTGCTGTTCCTCGTTGCCTGCAGCTATGCGATGAGTCGCTTACTGACTCAGGAGCAAGTGCCGCAACAAGTCAGTGCTGCGTTGATGAGTCTAACCGATAACCCGTTCGTCATTCTGCTGATCATCAATCTGACCTTGCTCGCGGTCGGCGTGTTTATGGACATGACACCGGCGGTGCTCATCTTCACCCCGATCTTTCTGCCGATTGCGATATCGCTCGGCATCGATCCGGTGCAGTTTGGCATTATCATGATCGCGAACCTCAGCATTGGCCTGCTGACGCCACCGGTGGGAACCTGCCTGTTTGTTGGGGCAGGCGTAGGGGGGAGCGATATCGTGCGTGTCTCGCGGGCGATGCTGCCGTTCTACGTGGTGATGGTTCTGGCTCTATTGCTGATCACCTATTGGGCACCATTGAGCATGACACTGCCAAACCTGCTGAAATGAACAGCAGGATGAATTTTTCGAACCTTAAAATAGATACAAATACAGACAAATTATGAAAAAACTTCCACGATTTACTTTTGGTATGGGCGACCGATTCGGTCATCAGGGCGAAGCGCAACTACAAGCGGTGCTTGATGGGCGCGCTCAGGGACTCGAGCTGGCGCCCGTTTGGAATAAGAGTAAGCGCGAGCATACACTGATCGGCACGCAGCCACAAAGTCTGCGCGACGAAGCCGATGCCGCAGTGCAAGCACTCGGCTATGACGGGGCTTACTTTGTCGATGCCGACCACATTAACTTTGAGACCGTCGATGACTTTCTGGCTTGCAGTGACTTTTTCACGCTCGATGTCGCTGAGGAGTTGGGGAAGCCCCCTGCATCCGCTGAAACTGCAGCTGACTACGAAGCAGCGTTGTTGAAACTAGGGACACTTGCGCTGGATGGCTTGTCCGAGCCATTGGTGTATGATGCCGCCACTGCCAGTGAACTAGTGAATTGCTATGGTGGTGCGGTCGAAGCAGCCAAGAAGCTATTCGACAAAATATCTGCACAAAAAGACGCTGGTAGTTTTGCCGTCGAGGTGTCGATGGACGAAACCGATAACCCGCAAGGCCCGAAAGAACTGTTGGGCATTTTATGCATGTTAGCAGTCGAGGGGGTGCCAGCGCAGACCATTGCACCAAAGTTTTCCGGCCGCTTTAACAAAGGCGTGGATTATGTCGGCGACCTGGTTCAATTCCGCGCTGAGTTTGAGGCGGATTTGATTGTGCTGCGCTATGCGGTTGAGGCGCTGGGTTTGCCGGATTCACTGAAGCTTAGCGTGCACTCAGGCAGTGATAAATTCAGCCTCTATCCCATCATTCGTGAACTGGTGGCCAAGCACGCTGCGGGGCTTCATATCAAAACTGCCGGCACCACTTGGCTTGAGGAAGTGATCGGTCTTGCGGAAGCCGGAGGCGCGGCTTTGGACTTTGTGAAGGCGCTGTATGCTGAGGCACTCGACCATGTGGATGAACTCACGGCACCGTATGCCACCGTGTTGGATATTAATCCTGCTGAGCTGCCAAGCGCGGAGCAATCCGCACAATGGACCAGCGAACAGTTCGTGCGTATGGTTGCGCACGAGCAGGACGAGCCGCTGTTTAATTCCAGTTTACGGCAATTTTTCCACGTGGCGTTCAAGCTAGCCGCTCAGACCGGTGACGAATATCTCGATCTACTCAAGGAGCATGCCGAGGTCGTGAATCGCCGCGTTTACGACAATCTCTACAACAAGCACATCCTGAAGATCTTTCCGCGATGAAACCATTTATTCACGACGACTTTCTGCTCGATACCAGCGCAGCACGTGAGCTCTACCATGGCTTCGCAGCGGATCAGCCGATCATAGATTATCACTGCCACTTGAGCCCGCAGGACTTGGCGGAGAATCGCCGGTTCGACAATCTGTATGATATCTGGCTTTCGGGGGATCATTATAAGTGGCGTGCCATGCGCCTGAATGGCGAGTCGGAGCGTTGCTGCACCGGCAATGCCGAGCCCTACGATAAATTTTGTGCCTATGCGCGCACGGTGCCAGCGACGCTACGGAACCCGCTCTATCATTGGACGCATCTGGAGTTGCAGCGCTACTTCGGCATCGACCAGTTACTGGATGCATCCAGCGCACCTGCGATTTGGGGACAGGCGAATGCGCTCCTTGCCACAGATGAATTGTCGGCGTGGGGGATTCTCAAAAAATTCAAGGTTGAGATGATCGGCACCACGGATGATCCGACGGATGATCTGAAGTATCATGCGCAGATTGCTAATTCAGATTGCCCAGCCAAAGTATTGCCGAGTTTTCGCCCTGATAAGGCCTTTATGGTGGATGAATCCAAAGCCTGGAATGCCTGGGTCGATCAACTCGAAGAAGTTTCACTGCTCGATTGTTCCAGTCTTAATGGTTTATTGGGAGCACTCTCAAGCCGTATCGAACATTTCAATACGCATGGATGTGTCGCCTCTGATCACGGTATTGAAAAATGCCCGATCACGATCGCATCCGACAGTGAAGCCTCCCGTATCTTCCAACAGGCACGTAGTCATAATGGGAGTGTCAGTGAAGCGGATCAGGACGCCTTTGCGGGGTTCCTGCTGTGCTGGTTGGGCGAGCAATACGCCGGAAAGGGCTGGGCGATGCAGTTGCACTTGGGCGCGGTCCGCAATGTGAATGCCGTGATCTATGCCGATTATGGACCGGATGCGGGTTGTGACTCGATCAATGATATTGCGCAGGTCAAAGGTGTCGCAACCATTCTGGGCGAGCTCTCGGCACGTGGCAAATTACCCAAGACGATCCTTTACAATCTCGACCCGTCAAAGAACTACGCCTTCGCCACCATGTGTGGAAACTTCTTTGAGGCAGGCGTGCCGGGCAAGGTGCAGTTCGGCAGTGGTTGGTGGTTTCTCGACCAACTGGAGGGCATGACTATGCAACTCAATGCGCTCTCCAACCTTGGATTGCTTTCTCGTTTCATCGGTATGCTGACAGACTCGCGCAGCTTCATGTCCTATCCGCGTCACGAATACTTCCGACGCCTCCTCTGTAATATCCTGGGGGATGATATTAAAAAAGGGCATTTACCATCTGATTTTGGTTTAGTGAGCCAACTGGTCTCTCAAGTATCCTACACAAATGCTAAATCCTACTTCAGCATTTGCCCCGGGAGCGCTGACGAAGAGCTGACTAGGCGATTTGCTATGAATGAATTAATGGTTTGATACCTTTTCAGAATAGACCTCGAAGTGCCTCAGAGAATCCCATTGATTAAGCGCTTTAGGTGGTATTAAGCATGTGAGGTCATTTCGATCTGACCATCTTGTTATCAGCAAATTGCTAGCTAGGAAAATCAATACTATGAACATACAAAGCTCCCCTTGCGTTAAAGATTTTAAAGCAATGACTACGCCCGAGTTGCGCGATACGTTCCTATTGCAGAAGCTATTTCAGCCCGGAAAATGCGAACTTGTTTACTGGGAAGTCGACCGCACGATTGCGGCACTGCCATTCCAGTGGATAGCCCATTGTGGCTCCAGGCACCGCGTGAATTACTCGGTGCGAACTTCTTTTGTGAGCGTCGTGAGGTAGGTATTATTAATCTGGGCGGACTGGAACAATTACTACGGATGAGAAGAAGTGGGAGCTCGCAAAATGTGACACGCTGTATGTCGGTCGTGGCACCAAGGAAGTTGTCATGGAGAGCATCGACGCTTCAATGCCGGCCAGCTTCTATATCATTAGTTATCCAGCGCACACAGATTATCCAAATGCACTAGTAACCACTGCAGAGGTTAATAAAGTCGAACTTGGGGGCAAAGAATCGGCCAACGAGCGCGTAATTTATCAGCAGATCCATCAAGGAGGTATCCAAAGTTGTCAGTTGGTGATGGGCTATACCGTGCTTGCTCCGGGGGCTGTTTGGAATACTTTCCGCCGCACACACATGTTCGCCGCTCAGAGGTCTACAGTTACTTTGATTTGACTGACGAGAATGTCGTCATGCACTTCATGGGCCCTGGCGATGCGTCTCGAAATTTGGTGGTTCGCAATAATCAACCTGTGCTTTCGCCTCCGTGGTCGATGCATTGTGGTGCTGGCACATCGGACTACAAGTTCGTCTGGGCCATGGGCGGAGAGAATCAGGAGTTCACCGACATGGATCCTATTCTGTTGGACGAACTCACGTAACGAAAAACATTTCCTTTGGACTTAAGACTAGTGGAGCATGTCAGAGTTGGGAGTCTACCGTAGGTCTCTTTGCCTCAAAGAACAGCTGGAATATAATGACGTGAAGCTGAAGTGGAGAACACTCAAAGACGTAAACTGGCGAAAGCGGGCAAGAAGCTTGGTCGTCAGAGGCTGATGCAATACGCGAGCATTGTGACGC
>JABJQI010000172.1 GCA_018663485.1 Opitutia bacterium | reverse complement strand
AAATTAATAGAACAGTTCAATGACAACAGTCCGACCACACAGCACTTGATCGAAAGGTTGGCCAAAAGTATTTCACTTCACCGCAATGGAACGACTGAGACTTAACACTAGCGGCAGACTGTCCGCTGCCTTACGAAACTGTCAGTCCCTTATTATCTGCGGCAAGGCGATACACACGACTGCGCACGCCATTGCCTTTATAGACCTGCTGCATGGCCGCACCAACACCAAGCGCATGCGCCTCGTCGGTCACACAAACCACGGTCGAACCACTGCCACTAAGCCATCCGTTATAGGCCCCGACATGACAGCCCGCCTCGATACTTTCGTGCCCAAATGGATTAAGTAATTCACGGTATGGCTGGTGAATATAATCATTTACCGCACCTTTAAGACGCGAAAAATCGCCCGAAACGAGCGCTCCGACGATAAATGCCAAACTATTCGCGCTACGTACGACATCATCAAATGGAATACTATCGGGCAGCACGCGGCGAGAGTTCTCGGTGAGCACTTCGTAGCTCGGCGAGACTGCCATAAACACCAACGACTCCGGCAAATCGAAGCGCACATGCTCACGATAGGCAAAAGTATCAGGATCTGTGCGCGCGATACAAAAGCCCCCAGCAAAGGCAGCACAGGCATTATCCGGCGCATTATCCAACTGCGCCGTGAGGCGAATCATAGCCTCCATCTCTAACGGGCTCCCAGTCAACGCATTGAGCCCTGCGACGATTCCGGCACGCACCGTCGAGCTCGAACCCAGCCCACGCGCCTGCGGAACATCGCCCCAGATTTCATAGTCAAAGCCACTCACTTTGATACCAACGACATCCGTAAATGCACGCGCAGTTGCCTCGACCATTGCTTGTGTACCTTCAGCAGCATCGACACCGTGAATCACTGTATCTTCACGCAATGTAATGCGCACAAAGTTATACAATGTCAGCGCAATACTGAGCGTGTCGAAACCAGGACCGCAATTTGAAGTACTAGCCGGAGCCTGAACGAGAGCAGATTTTCGAGACATGTGTAGCGCTTCCTATTTATGATGGCGCATCTCGCGCTCGGCCTCACGCATCGAGATCTTCTTCTTCAATGTTTCGCGCTTATCGAAGAGTTTTTTACCCACACAAAGTGCTATCTCAACCTTTATCAAGCCATGCTTCACATACATGCGCAATGGAATTAGTGATTTACCGCCGGCATCCATCGCACCGAACAACTTGTGAATCTCACGGCGATGCAGCAGCAGTTTACGCTTGCGGCGTGGTGGATGATTTTGGAAATTGCCGAATTTATACTCTCCAATATGAGAATTGTAGAGCCAACACTGCCCCTTTTCAATCCGACAAAACCCCTCAGTGATCTGACCGTCGCCGGCCCGAACCGCCTTCACCTCAGTGCCTTTCAGCTCAATGCCTGCTTCAAAACAATCGCCCACAAAATAATTGTGGTGGGCCTTGCCGTTGCGAATTTCCTTAAACCGGTCGTCCGCTGACTTTTTTTTAGCACACACGGTACAAACCCTCCTCTGATCTAGAGGACAAGCTCAAGCAGAAATTAAGAGTAAATACACGGATCAAGGCCTACACGCCTTCTCCGCTTGTGTCTTCGTCGAACTGATAAGTGATCTTTCCCTCCATGACCTCACGCAGCGCAAGATCCTCAGCGGAAAGACGCTCAAGCGACTCAATTAGTGGCTTGTAGCCACTTTTCAGTTGTTTCGCACGACGCGAAATGACATTGATAAGAATCATCGGATCGGTAATTACCAATTGTGCGGCCTGTAAATAATCGTCTCTCAAAATTATAGCTCCCTCTTAAATGTGAACCTGGAAAAGCAGCATAAAATGACGCACTGCTAAGCATTTGCAATAAAAAAGCAAAATAAGCTGAAACAGCTAAAATTCCCATTGACAGGCACCTCTGCCGTTTTACTGTTTGCCGCTTTTCCAAAATCATGAAAACAACTTTAGCTACAACATCTGATCACACCAAAAGCTGGTACGTGGTTGACGCTGCCGAAGAAACACTCGGTCGCATCTCAGTAAAAATCGCCAACGTATTGCGCGGCCGTCACAAGGCTATTTATACGCCGCATGCTGACACAGGCGATTTCGTCGTAGTGATCAACGCTGAGAAAATTAAAGTATCTGGCAAAAAGAACAGCGATAAGAGCTACATGTTCTATTCTGGCTGGATGGGCGGGGAAAGCCACGTAACCATGGCAGAGATGCGTGCTAAAAAACCTGAGTTCATCATTGAACACGCGGTCAAAGGCATGCTGCCTCGCAACATTCTTGGTCGCAAAATGCTCAAGAAACTTAAAATTCACACTGGCCCAAGCCATCCTTACGAGGCACAACAGCCGAAGCCACTCGTCTAAACTTTTAGAATACTTAAAATGAGCGAACAAACATTTGTAACCGTAGGCCGCCGTAAAACAGCGCGCGCACGCGTCCGCCTAACCCGCGGCACTGGTAAGATCGTAGTCAATGGCAAAGAGCCAGCAGATTACTTCAAGACTGAAGACTTCACTCGTTCAGCTCTGTCTCCGCTCACTACTGTTGAGTTGGCTGATCAGGTTGACATTACAGTGAATGCAGAAGGCGGCGGACTAAATGGTCAGGCGGGTGCAACACGTCTCGGCATCGCTCGTGCTCTTGAAAAAATGGACAGTGAACTTCGTGTACCGCTCAAACAAGAAGGCCACATGAAGCGCGATCCACGCTCCCGCGAGCGTAAGAAGTCAGGTCAACCTGGCGCTCGTAAGCGCTTCCAGTTCTCGAAACGTTAAACCGCCAAGCGGCAGGACGCATTTTTTGCAAACCCTCCAAGGCCGTTTTACGTGCCTTGGGGGGTTTTTCATTTTTACAGTTTCCTAATCGCCTTCATCCCCCTCGCCCTTCATTATACTCACCAGTCTCACTTCCTCATTTTTACGATCATGAACGCAGCAGTCATCGGAGCATCCGGCTATTCCGGAGAAGAACTAGTTCGGCTACTTGCACGCCATCCAGACGTGACGTTGGCTGCAGTCACCTCGCGTTCGCTAGCTGGCAAGGCAGTTGCAGATGTCATGCCTGGACTACGGCATTTAGTGGGCGACCTTGAGTTCAGCAATTCAGATCCGACTGAACTCGCAGCCCGGGACGATTTGGATGTATTTTTCCTAGCATTGCCACACGGCGTTGCGTCGGAATATGCAGATCCGCTATTCCAAGCAGGCAAAACAATCATTGACCTAAGCGCCGACTTCCGGCTCGGCTCAACAACGTTGTACCAAGAATACTACGGCCAGCCGCACCCCGCACCGCGTTTGCTTGAGGCCGCTCCCTACGTCATCCCCGAACTCGCCGGCGAAAAATGGAAGGACGCATCGCTCATCGCCTGCCCAGGCTGCTATCCGACCAGCGTGCAACTGCCACTCATCCCTCTGCTCAAAGCTGGCATCATCCAGCCATCCGGCATCGTGATCAACAGCTATAGCGGCGTTAGTGGCGCAGGACGTAAGGTCGCAGAAAACTTCATTTACTGCGAACGCAACGAGAGTATGCAGGGCTACAGCATGCCAAAGCATCGGCACCTTTCTGAAATCGAAGAGCAACTTGAAAAGGCCGCCTTCGCTGATTGCATCGTGCAATTTAACCCGCACCTAGCACCGATGTCTCGAGGTATCTCCACGACGATCGTGGCCAAAGCCAACGGCTCACTGCAAAACGTCTACTCGACTTGGAATGCCGCCTACGCCGACAAGCCATTTGTCAGCGTGCTTCCAAGCGGCACGTATCCAGACACAAAATACGTGACTGGCACCAACCGGGCAGACATCTCTGCAGTCTACGATTCACGAACTGACAACTTCGTAATCACTTCAGCCATTGATAACCTGTTAAAAGGAGCCAGCGGCCAAGCAATACAGCTCCTCAACCTAAAGTTCGGTTTCGAAGAAACTGCGGGACTGAGCTAGGCTCGAGCTCAGAGCAACACATTACCACCTTAATACATCCCCACTTTCCCATAATGACTACCGTTCAACTCATCGATAATTCTAACGGTATCGCAGACTGCCCCGGTTACAAAATAGCTGGGGTCGGTTGCGACATCCGGGAAACTGGTGACCCGCGACTCGACCTCGCACTGTTGGCCTCTGAGTCACCCTGCAGCGCAGCTGGCGTGTTTACACTCAACGATGTCTGCGCCGCGCCGGTGCACATCTGCAAAGCAATCTTATCCGAAAGCGGCAACCAAGTCGCTGGTTGTGTGATCAACAGCGGGAACGCCAACGCCTGCACTGGTGCTCAAGGCATGGTCGACGCACAAGAAATGGACGCGGCTACCCAACGCGCGACGGGTATCAATACTCCCTACCTCGTTTGCTCCACTGGACGGATTGGTCGGCAATTACCAATGAGCAACATCAAGGCTGGCATCGCCGCCGCCGCCCTGAAGCTCGACACCGAAACGCAATCGTCATTCGACGCTGCCGACGCGATCCTCACGTCCGACACACGGCGGAAGGTAGCCACGGCAAGGTTCGACTACGAGGGCGCCACGATCACCGTATCAGGCATGGCCAAAGGCGCTGGGATGATTGAGCCAAACATGGCCACCATGCTGGCCTTTGTCACAACTGACCTCGAAGCCGACAGTGATTTACTCAAATCCGTCGTCAAGCAAGCCAGCGATCTTACTTTTAATCGTATCTCGATCGACGGCGACATGAGCACCAACGACACCGTGCTTCTCTTCGCCAATGGTGCGTGCGGCATCAAAGCCTCTACCAGCCTCGAACTGATCGAAGCCTTCCAACAAGCCGTTTTCCTCGTATGCGATGATCTAGCCGAGAAAATTGTCGGTGATGGTGAAAAGGTGACGAAGCTCGTCGAGCTAGTCGTCGAAGGTTGCAAAACAACCGCCGATGCTGAAAAAATCGCCCGCGCAATTGGTAACTCGCTGCTAGTTAAGACCTCTTGGTATGGCTCCGACCCAAACTGGGGACGGCTCGCTGACGCCGCTGGTTATGCACGCGTTGGACTCAAAGAAGAGTGCTTCGACATCTACTACGACACTGTAGCCGCACTCATCAGCGGCAGACCGCAGGATAGTAATCTTTCAAAGTGGCAAGAGATCGTTTCAAAAAAGCGCTTTCGCATCACACTCAATTTAAATCAAGGCGCAGGCCGCTACCGACTACTCACTTCCGACCTTAGCGAGGCCTACGTCGATTTTAACAAAAGTGAATGACACAGTGACGAGCGAACTGACTCGTGCCCCAGCTCCTCAGGGCGAGCAAGCTCGCACGCTGCAAAAAATTAATTTCTTAAAAATGATCAACACTGACCATCTCGACGTCACCACAAAAGCAGCCGTACTGCTTGAAGCGCTGCCTTATATCCAACGATTTCGCGACTCCATCTTTGTTGTAAAATACGGCGGTGCGTTCATGGACGACGCCGACCCTGCAGTGCGGACACGCGTTGCGACCGACATCGCATTCCTATCAGCGGTCGGCATCAAAGTCGTGGTCGTGCATGGAGGCGGCAAAGCGATCACACGCGCGCTCGCAGAGTCCAATGTTGAGACGCGTTTCGAACACGGCCTCCGCGTCACCGACAAAGACTCAGTCAAGATCGTCGAGCACACACTGAACAAAGTGGTCAACCTAGACATCTGTGAGATCCTCCAACAGAAAAGCGCACGGCCGCTCGGCCTTGCTGGCAACGACGTGCTGGTTTGCGATAAGAAGAACGTCGTGGTTAATGGCGAGGCTGTTGACGTTGGCTTTGTCGGTGAGACGCACACGGTTAAAACTAAGATCATCAAGAAGGCGCTCAACGACGGTTACATACCCGTAATTTCACCGATTGCTTGCGACGAGGACGGACAAGTTTACAACACCAATGCCGATGCTGCAGCAGGCAGAGTCGCGGCTGCCCTGCGCGCAAGACGCCTGGTATACCTCTGCGACGTGCCCGGTCTAATGCGCGACATGAGCGACCCCGAGTCGCTCATCTCCTCGCTCAATGCCGACGAAGTCGCGGACTTAGTCAAAGACGGCACCATCAGCCAAGGCATGATCCCCAAAACAGACAGCTCCGTTAAAGCACTGCGTAGCGGCGTGCACCGCGTGCACTTTATCGACGGTGAAAACCCACACAGCCTACTCCTCGAAATCTTTACCGACAAAGGCGTCGGCACCGAGATTGTCAATAGATAGCCCGCTACGCGAACTGTTACACTATTTCCAGTGATCCATTCACTAACTGAAAAGCAAACAACCGAACAACTTTGATCATGCACCACCCAACACTCATGAAAAACTATGGCCCGCCCGCGTTTGACGCAGTGTGGGGCGAAGGCCTGTATCTCTACGACGCGAGCGGTAAGCGTTACCTCGATTTTGGCAGCGGTATCGCCGTAACATCAGTCGGCCACTCACATCCAAAATGGGTCAAGGCCGTGCAAGACCAAGCCGCCAAGCTAAGTCACTGCAGCAACCTTTATGGCATCCCCGGCCAACAAAAGCTCGCAGATCGGCTCGTGAAAAAAGCAGGTCCCGGCCGAGTACTGTTCTGCAATAGTGGCGCTGAATCTAACGACGCACTTATTAAACTCGCACGACTGCATGGTCGCAAACTGTGCGGCGGAGAAGAAGCGAAGCGCTACACCGTAGTTGCAGCGGAAGATGCCTTCCACGGTCGAACTTTCGGCGGCATGGCTGCCACACCTCAAGAGAAAATCCAAGGTGGCTACCAGCCGATGCTTGCAGGCTTTAAATTTGGCCAGCTTAATAACATTGAAAGCTTTGACAAACTCGTTGACGACACCGTCGCTGCCGTATTCATCGAATCAATACAAGGCGAAGGTGGAATCTTTCCAGCCGAAGACAGTTTCCTGCAGGAACTAAGGGCACTCTGCACCGAACGAGGCGCGCTGCTCATGCTGGACGAAGTCCAGTGCGGCATCGGTCGGAGTGGACACTTCTTTGCTTTTGAAAAAAGTGGCGTCAAAGCCGATGCCATTGGCATGGCCAAGGGTCTCGGCGGCGGCTTCCCAATCGGAGCCATCTGGGCAGCAGAGCCTTACGCTGAGTTATTTCAGCCAGGCTCACACGGCACTACCTTCGGCGGCAATCCACTCGCCTGTGCCGCAGCCAACGCCACGCTCGACATTATCGAAAAAGACAATCTACTCGAGAAAATCATGACCAACAGCTCGATCTGGCACCAAGCCATGCAAGGTTTAGTCGAACGGTACCCACAACACATCGCTGGCATGCGGGGCGCGGGCTACATGGTCGGCTTGGCACTCCATACCGACAGCAGCGTGGTCGCCACAACAGCTCGGGATAAAGGCCTACTCATCGTACCAGCAGGCCACAACACCATTCGCCTTCTTCCCGCACTCACAGCGACCCTTGAAGAACTTGCCAAGAGCACCCGCATCCTCGGCGAAGTCTTCGCTGAATTGAGTTAACCTGAATCCACCAATGCATACGAATAGACCTACGCATTTATTAATCTAAGAGAATAACACAGAACCACCGAACTCGAATATCCCCCATTGAACACGCGCTCTCATCAGTCCGTGTTAATTCGCGTCAATTGCTTCGCCATCTACTGCAGACCTTCGTCCTGGTTCCTCCACCTACTACTCACTGTAATACCTTCAAACTTTCACACTTCAACAAATGCACCATTTCTTAAAAGTTACCGACTTCACACTCGAACAAGCACAAGCAGTCTTCTCACTTGCCAAAGCGTTCAAAGACGACCGCTTCAACACGCCAGCAACATTAGATAAACAGTCATGGGGTCTGCTCTTCTACAAGAGTAGCACGCGCACACGCGTCTCTTTCGAGGTCGGCGTAAACGAGCTCGGCGGACACCCGATCGTGCTCAATTCGCAACAGACACAGATCGGCCGTGGCGAAACGGTCGAAGACAGCTCTAAAGTATTATCACGCTACTTGCATGGTCTGGTGATACGGACTTACGAACACTCTATCATCGAAGAGTTCGCTAAGCACGCGACTATGCCCATCATCAATGGCCTGACCGACTTTAACCACCCATGTCAGCTCTACACGGATATTTTTACTCTGCTTGAGCGCTACTCACCCGACGCTGTCGATATTAGCACGCTCAAGGGCAAGAAAGTCGCCTTCCTTGGTGACAGCGCCTGCAACATGGCTAACTCATGGATTCTCACTGCCGCAATGTTTGGCATGGAACTAGCCCTCTCTGGCCCCGCAGGCTACGAACCAAAGCAAGCAGTTGTCGATGCCCTCAAAGCCGACGGCCTACCCATCAACTTCACCTACACTGCCGATCCGAAGGAAGCGTGTAAGGACGCTGATGCGATCTACACCGACGTGTGGGTCTCAATGGGCGACGAAGCAGAAGCCGCGCAACGCTTGCAGAAAATGATACCGTATCAAGTGAACACCGAGTTGCTTGAACTCGCAAAGCCAAACGCCCTCTTCCTCCACTGTCTACCCGCTCACGCCGGCGAAGAAGTCAGCCAAGCAGTGTTAGATAGCCCACAAAGCATCATCTTCGACGAAGCCGAAAACCGTCTGCACGCGCAAAAGGCAATCATGGCCAAGCTCGTCGAGCTGAACTGCTAAAAGACCGTGACCTCGGTCGTAAGACGGAGATCTCAGCCAACAATGAGGGCGAGTCGCCTTCCCTCTTTTTTAAAACGCATTTCAGCAATGAGATGCGTTTTTCGTATCCAGTCTTAGCGAAAGATTATCGGACATAAAACCATCGTCTCCGACATCCCCCGACATCACGATCGAGGTCACGCATTCCCATCAGCCCTCCGAATCCAAAAAATTCAAAATTCAAGGTTGGACGTTCGACGTTCAACGTTCAAATTGAAGATTACCTCACAATTACGACTTTCCCATTTTTCTCACCTACTCTATGTCAGCACAATATACTGAAGACAGCATCAAGTCACTCGATTGGAAACAACACATTCGCCTGCGCCCAGGAATGTATATCGGCAAGCTCGGTGATGGATCGTCCTCAGACGACGGCATTTACATTCTTCTAAAGGAAGTAATCGACAACTCGATCGACGAGTTCGTCATGGGCAACGGCAAGGTAATCGAGGTCAATATTGACGGCACCCACGTCGCCGTGCGCGACTACGGCCGCGGCATTCCGCTCGGCAAAATCAAAGACTGCGCGTCCAAGATCAACACCGGCGCGAAATACGACTCCGAGGCGTTCAAGAAGTCAGTCGGCCTGAATGGTGTCGGCATCAAGGCGGTCAATGCACTCTCTTCCGAATTCCAAGTGCAGGCCTACCGCGAAGGTGTGACCCGCTCGGTCACCTTCTCCCAAGGCGAAGTGCTGAAGGAAGATAAGAAGGACAAAGCAGCCAAGGACGCGGAAAACGGCACGGCACTGCGCTTCGATCCAGACCCTGAAATCTTTGGCGTCATCCGCTTTCGCGACGACTACGTCGAGGACATGCTGTGGAACTATGCCTATTTAAATCGCGGACTTACCATCGTCTACAACGGCAAGAAATTTAAATCCGAGCACGGCCTAAAAGACCTACTCAAGAATAAGCTGGATGGCGAGCCGATGTATCCGATCGTTCATTTGAGCGACACCGATATCGAAATCGCGTTTACGCACAACGACTCCTACGGCGAAGACTACTACTCTTTTGTCAACGGCCAGCACACCACCATGGGTGGTACGCACCTCGCCGCCTTCCGCGAAGCATTGGCCAAGACCATTAAAGATTTCTTCAAGAAGGACTTCGACGCCGTCGATATCCGCACCTCGATCTGTGCCGCAGTGGCGATCAAAGTCGAAGAACCCGTATTCGAATCGCAGACCAAGACCAAGCTTGGTTCAACCGAGATGGGCCCGAAAGGACCCACCGTGCGCACCTTTTTAATTAACTTCATCAAGCAAGCACTGGATAACTACCTACACCGCAATCCCGAGACGGCTGACATTCTAGTTAAGAAAATCCAAGAGTCTGAGCGCAACCGTAAGGAGCTCAAAGGTATCCAAAAACTTGCCAAAGACCGCGCCCGCAAGAACAAGGTGCACAACAAGAAGCTGCGCGATTGCCGCATCCACCTTGGCACCAAGAAGGATCGCCGTCTTGAATCCACTCTCTTTATTACCGAGGGCGATTCTGCTTCCGGCTCGATCACCAAGGCCCGCGATGTGAACACACAGGCTGTGTTCTCTCTCAAAGGCAAGCCACTCAACTCGTTCGGATTGACCAAGAAAGTCGTTTACGAAAACGAGGAGTTCAATCTGTTGCAAGACGCGCTCAACATCGAGAACGGCCTCGAAGATTTACGCTACAACAATGTCGTCATCGCGACCGACGCCGACGTCGATGGTATGCACATTCGCCTGCTGCTCATCACCTTCTTCCTGCAATTCTTTCCAGAGTTGATCAAGCAAGGGCACCTCCATATTTTGCAAACGCCGCTCTTCCGCGTGCGCAACAAGAAGATCACCCGCTATTGCTACAGCGACGAAGAACGTCGCGCCGCGATGGAGGAATGTAAACCGAAGCCAGAGATCACCCGCTTCAAAGGGCTGGGTGAAATCTCACCCGACGAGTTTGGCCACTTCATAGGCAAGAACATCCGCCTTGACCCAGTCATCATCGGCAGAGGCATGACGATTAAGGACATGCTCACGTTCTACATGGGCAAGAATACACCCGACAGACAAACCTTCATCATCGACAATTTGAAGGTCGAAAAAGACGCACCCGAAGCAGTCAGTGCTTAGCCGCTGCGCGGCGACTGAATTGACTTGAAGAAGTGCGTAAGGAGCGTGGGCGACTCGCCCACGTCATATTACTACGAGCGCGGGTCGCCTTCACTCCATTTTACAAAGCGATAAGAGTCTCGCTACTAGCCACAAAAAAGCCCCGACTGTTACCAGTCGGGGCCTTTGTTATAATGATGTGCTAAGTGTTGAGCGGATGAAATTCCCAGAGGAATTACATCATGCCGCCCATACCACCCATGCTGCCCATGCCGCCCATGTCTGGCATGCCAGCTGGTGCTGCGCCGCCTTCTTCTGGAGCGTCTGTGATCATGCACTCAGTGGTCAAGAGCAGACCGGCAACCGAACCAGCATTTTGAAGCGCTGTGCGAGTTACCATGGCTGGATCAACGATACCAGCTGCAAGGAGGTCAACGTATTCGCCAGTCGCGACGTTGTAACCCTTGGAACCTTT
>JABJQI010000128.1 GCA_018663485.1 Opitutia bacterium | reverse complement strand
TGATACAAGTCCGCATTCAACTCTCCGGACTCGCGATAAAACTGCTCATTGATATTGATGTGCTTCACTTGCTTGCGCGCAGCAAAACGCGGGAGTTCCGCATTGACCGCTTTAAGAGCGGTCTGCTCCTTGCCTGCTTTACGCGGAAATACTGAAAACAAAATGACCTGCGCTTCTGGCACACGCACTTCCAATTCATCCAGAATCGCTTCAATCCCAGCTACGATGGCCTCGGCACTGTGATTGCGGGCATTGTTAGTGCCGATCATTAGCGAAACCAACTTGGGTTGCACACCATCCAGCTCCCCGTTACGCAAACGCCAAAGCACATGCTCGGTGCCATCACCACCAAACCCGAGATTCAGCACTTTTCGATTACCAAAATAGTAGCCATAAAGCGAATCACGCTCAGCATACTGAGTAATCGAGTCGCCGATCAGAACAACGTCATAGTCATCTGCTTGCGCCTCCACCAGTTTCTCAGCATGGCGCAGATGCCACCACTCAGAAGGCCGTTGCGGATTTTGCGCTTGAGGCAGAGCCTGCAAGCACAGAGGCGCACACACGGAAATGAGTGAGAATACAGATACAACCCAAGTATAATGAACAGACTTTAACATATGATTAAACTACCACAATTTGCAGGCTGATCGCATCACACATCCATGCGATAACAATCAATTAACAGGAGGGCTCCAGAGGCATGATGAACGAATACAGGCCAATTTATAAATAATAAAGCCCCTCCGGCACGGAGAGCAGGAGGGGCTGTTATGAAACGATAGGAACTGCGCGAATTAGAGACTCAACTCAAGCAATTGTATCGTCCCCCACTGACGACCGGTGAGGTTGACTTGCCAGAGGTTCTCTCCAACTTCCTCAACCGACGTGATCTCGCAGTTTTCAGAATCAACTGCCTTAAGTGCCTTCTTGCTGTAGAAAGTCAGACTACCTGTCTGCGCACCCGCATCCGTCAACTCGACCTTGAGGCTCGTTGGCGATGCCGCGATGTTGGCAATCTCAGTCGCACCCATTGCGAGGTGCAGGTTGCTGCCCACCAAGATGGGTAGCTCGGACTGACCGTCAATCATCGGGGTAAAACGCAACAAGCGCGAAGAGAGCCCTGGAAGTGCTTCTGTCGTATAGCGATCCTTCGCGTATCCAATGACCTTGTTTTCCCAGAAATCAAAGACGGCACAATTCACACCAGCTGGTAGACCTGCTTCAGCGAAGTCGATGGTGACTGCCTGCTTGTATTCCGGATCACTCGCTTTCTGATTACGGTGGTCATCCGCAGCATGACGCGGATTGTAGAGATTATAGACTGCGAAGTCACCATAAGGGCGCTGTGCCGCGAAGCCAAAGACAGCATTCTCGGGTGACTTGCCAAGCGTCAATAAGCGTGAGGTTTCAGTGTGCGCTGGGCGCAGTATCTCATAGTTGCGCCACAGATCCTTCACATCAGGCCCGTCAATTGGTTCACTGATCATGGATGTGCCACCAACGAGACCAACAGAGTTGTGCCAAGTTTTCCACATGCCCTCGCCTTGAGGTGTGCCACCGAGTGAGCGCGGCTGGCCGTCGACCTTAGTGCCGGTTGGGCTGACGTAAGCGACGTCGGGGTCATTCTGCCACCAAACGTTGTCGTAAATTTGGAAACGCAGCACGGACTGCAGGCACTTGTAGAAGTGTGCTGGGTGCGAGTCAGGCCCCACGCGAGCGGCATCAATAAAACCGACCACACCACGTGTTGGCTGTCCAAGGCAGGAAAGAATGTAAATATCCTCACCCGCAGCATCGCGATAAAGTGTATAGAGATCACGGAATACTTGCAGACGCGTCTTGGTCTGATCGACGAAGCGATTACCGATACCATTGAAGTCGATCTTAATGTAGCCGAAGCCACGATCACGTGCATCGGTAATGATCTGATGCAAATATTTCTTCGTCGCAGGGTGATCGGGATTCACCCATTTCGCACCTGCGGGGTGGAAGGGATTCGCATTCATGAAGCTAGCGATGCCTTGCGCATTGGTCTGGATCGCATCGGGGTTCTCTTCGATCCACGGATGCTCTGGATTAATCATCAAAGGAGCAAACCAAACACCGGGAATGTTGCCCGACTCACGGACACGCTGTGCAACCGCTGCCATCCCCATCGGGAATTTTTCATTGGCGCTCCAGTCTCCGTCCATCTTCTGATAACCATCATCGATTTGGATGATGCCCTTACCAAAAGTGTTCGGGTTTGATTCGATCGTATCGGTTACGTTGAGTACATGCTCTGCGGTAATTCGAGTGGTCGTATCATACCAACTGCACCAACCGTAAACTGGCCCTTGATGCAGGCGCGCACCGTGCGTCGCGGCGACCCAACGCGTCCAAATGTTCGTAGCGGCAGCGGTAGGTTCGAAACAGAAGATCATCTCCTCACTGCGGCGACTCGTGCCAGCAGCCACCAACACATTGTCCATCGCAACCGATGCAATTAACTCCTGATTGCTAAACTGCACGTTGGTGTAAGCTTCGGCGGGGCCTACAGGCCCCACGAGAAATCCCTCACCTGCGGAGTTCTTAAATAACGCCGACTCGTTTAAGCGCTTCTCCGCCTTATCGTAAGTTGTAGCGTAAGAGTCCTCCATAAGTGGAGTCACCAACCATTCGGCAGGGTCTGCTACATCTAGTGCGCCGCGCATTCCCTTGCGCATATCAAAGAGATCGAAATTGTGCAGGCGAATGTCTTCATCGCTACGGTTATGAATCACCGCTTGCACCGTAAAAGCATTAATGTCCTGTAGTCGTTTAATCTTGAGCGTATATTGAAACGGAAAATCCGTCCGCCCATAAGTCGCTTGAAGTAAGTCCGCTTGTCCATACGGCGTGGCCACTGAGCTCTCACGTACTGCACCGATCAGTTGCGAGTCTGTAGTGCCGATCCGTCGGCGTTTCTCCCCAACAGAGAACACCACAGATGAAGAACCAGTAAATTGCGTAAATGCAGGATTCTGAGCAGAGACAACCGAAGCGTCCTGGCTAAATGAGAGCGATGCAGCATTGGCATGCACTTGGACTTGCGATAGCAGACCGATGCATAATGCGCCCATTCCTCGTAGAAGTATGTATTTCATATTTTGTTTGTGATTTAATTTAGCGAAAACTGAATTCGATGTATCAACATAATCATATCACAGAAACACGATTCCCCAATCCTGTGTTTACAGGACATCCGCATAAAACTGATCCCCAAAAGGTCTATTCGTAAGCTCGACGACTCATGTAACCTAGCAGTTTACGGTTAAGGTAGGATTTTAAATTGCAGCAGAGCCAATCTCGGGCACTAATAAATCGCAGCATGATGACTCCACACATCCCTAGCAGTATAACCGAATGATTCATTCTCGATATACACTAAGCATTCTGATCACTGGCATATTCCTTGGTCTGATCGGCATACTCAGCGCCCAGAATGTCTCGGGCCGCTACAACTCGATCGATGGATTGGAAACACGTATTTCAGAAGTCGAAGTCGAGCTGAGTCATCTCGCTGAATTCACGATTCGAGGTGGAGTCGGCGCCGTCGGCTATCGTTCACTCACCCCAAGCAACTCAGTCAACCCAAAGGAATGGGTGCAAATCGACCTGCTGACCTCTGCGATGGTAGATCGCATCGTTTTAGTGCCTTGCTTATGGCGTAGCCCGAATGGCCAATTCACAGCCGACAGCTTTCCACTCGAGTTCAAAATCATTGGTGGCTCCACAAACGATACCGAGGGTGTGTTACTTGCAGAGAGGAATAACGACCTCACACCATACCTCCCCCGCACGGCCCCCCTCACAATAGACATTCCTCCAACACGTTTGTCTTGGGTGCGGATCGAAGCAGAGCGATTATCCCCCCGAATTTGGGATCATAACCTCTGCCTACAACTCGCCGAAGTGCTCGTCTTTGAAAAGCATCGAAACGTCGCTCTCAAAGCTCAAGTCACAGCTTCTTCCAGCGAAGAATACACCTATAGTGCACGTCATAAAAATTACCTAGTCGATGGCTTCACTCCCTACATCATGAATGCCGCGACTGGGCAGCAGAGCTTGGCATTTGTCACCGGCGACAGCACAGAGCTACCTGCCACGCCCACGATTTCAGTCGACCTCGGGCAGAGTCATATGATTACACAAATCAACCTACATTCGACTGAAGTCAGCGACAGTGTGCCACAAACCGAGCCCAATGACTTTGGCATTCCGCGCAAATTACAAATACACGCAGCCAATCGCCTAGATTTCTCGGATGGACAGTTAATCGCAGCCTACGAGATGAACTCCATATATGATGCAGGCCCCATCATCATGTTACCGATTGCCCCCACGACATACCGCTACCTACGTCTGTTAGTCAATGAGCCCTATCGCCATGGCTTTGCTGAGAATATCTATTCACGCATTGGCTTTGCTGAAATCGAAGTCATCTCAGATGGTAGGAACATCGCCCAAGGAATTACAGCCGACCCCAACTTCAAAGTCGATAATCCTGCCCGATTCAACGATGCCCTCACTGATGGCTACAACTACTACGGCGACATACTCCCCGTGCGCGACTGGCTTGAACAACTCTCACGACGCCACGATTTAGAGAACGAATTGCCGCAACTGCGTACCGAGGTCAAACATCGCTATACCCTACAACAAAAGAACTTCCAGCGCCTCCTATGGTTCTCCGCAATCTTACTACTAGGCACCGTCATTCTCATCCTCATCCAACGAATGATACGTCAACGCGTCGTCTTCCGAACACGCGAGCAAATCGCGGCAGACCTGCACGACGAACTCGGAGCAAGCCTGCATGCACTCAGCCTGCTCAGTGAAATCACCGAAAACGCGACCGACAAACCAGAGAAACTAAAAAATCTGCTTCAGCGCATTCGAGCGATCACACAACGCACGGTGCAAGCCGCACGCCACTGCACCAACCTCCTCGAAAGCAAAGAACTATACGAAGACGTCGGCGAACACATCCGGCGCACTTCTAAGCGCATGCTTGCTGACCTTGAGCACGAGATACAAATCGAAGGCGCTGAACATCTTCGTCAATTGAGTTCACGCAAACGAATCGATCTCTGCCTGTTTCACAAAGAATGCCTCGCCAACATCATCCGCCACTCAGGCGCGACCACGGCACAAACCACCCTGATCGCTACTCCGAAACATGTTAGTCTAGAAATCTACGACAACGGCCATGGCATTCCAGACGAGCACTTGCCAAAATCGATCAAACGGCGAAGTCAGTTACTGGGTGCTCACATCGAGCTAACCAGTAACAGCGATGATGGCACACGAATCGCACTCACCTACCGCTATAAACACTTTTATTTATTCTAATGCCTCAAATCATCAAAGTATTACTCGTCGAAGATAATCCAGACTACCGCGATGTCATAGATATCGCGCTCGAACAGACAGACGACATTCAACTGTGCCAAGAATTCGGCACTGCCGAGATCGCACTGCGCACGATCGAAGATACTCTGCCCAGTGATCGGCCAGACCTCGCGATACTCGACTTAAACCTGCCAGGCATGAGTGGCCTAGACGCGATCCCCTACTTCAAACAAGCACTCCCCATCACTAAAATTATAATTCTCACTCAATCTGATGCGCAGCGCGATGTGCTCCGCGCGATCTCGCTCGGAGCAGATGGCTACTTGCTTAAATCCGCGTCATTAGAGGAAATCACCAGCGCCATTCGCGATGCCATCGATGGTGGTTCACCTCTAGATAAAAATGTCGCACGCTTCATAC
>JABJQI010000124.1 GCA_018663485.1 Opitutia bacterium | reverse complement strand
ATGGTTGCCAGTCGGGATTAACCAGTTTTTCCGTATATTGTAGTTCGAAAGTCACGCCTTGGACGCCGCTGAAGCGACTATACTGGAACGTGGCCTGCGTGGCGGCGGAATTCAGGCTGAATGCCTCGAGCTGAACAGGGACTGCGTTATCGACCGTCGGATCGCGGTTGAGCGCGTATTCTAAGAAGTTTGGCAGCTGGTCGTTGTCACTGTCTTGATCCGCGTTAACACTCGGAAAATCTCCCGTATCGGCTCCATCGACGGCGATCCGCAGTAAATTTAAAACAACAAATTCGTTGTTCGATGTTGCGGGGTCTTTGTTGGGGGCGGCTGTCAAAACAATCTCCCCACTGGAATTAGGAACAACACGCGCGAAAACGCCCCACTCTGAATTATCGTCGGCATCGATCAGCAACGCTGCGGGGGTGCCGTCTCCAGTCACTGTATAAGTGGCGGAATAGTCGAAGGATGCCGAAGCGGCGTTTCGTTTGGCTAAAAAGGCGATCTCATAAGAGAGTCTGGTATCCAAGCCACCGATACGTAGCTCAGCAGCCGTGCTTCCTGTCAGCGCAAAGAGATTCGTCTCGGCGGCCAAATCGATCACACCGCCGGCCATTGAGGCGCCATCGCCTTCGCGGGTCGTAGAAAACGGACTGCTCAAGGTCAGCGTGTAGCCTGAGGTCGCATCACCGTCTGCATCCATCAACGCATACGGAGTGGCGCTGCTCGGGCTATTGATTGTATTCCAGATTTCGCCAGAGGTATAGCTGGGATTCGCGTCCGCATTAAAATCGATTAGATATGGATGGCGCACTTCCTTAAGCGTCAGAAAGTTGATGCCAGCAAAGAAGCTACCTGCGGCCGCATCCGTCGGATCGATCTGGATCGTAATCGAGCCACCAGCGTCTGGGCGAATGCTAAACACTTCGACCAAGTCGGTGTTGAGAGCGTTATCGAGATCATACACCAATTTCCCTTCAGCTCCGGTGATGGTGTAGCGACCGACGTAATCAAATCCAGCCGTGATAATTTCACGTCGAGCAAAAATCCCCAAGTCGTAATGCTGTGCGGGATCCAGACCGGAAAGCACAATGACAGCGTCGCCAAGTTCGACCGCAGTGCTAACAAACAATGTGCGTTGCGCATCGTCGTCGTAACCAGCCAACGGGTTACCATTGGCCGAGCGGAATTGATCGAAACCATTGAGCACGCGCACGATATAGCCAGCGCTGCCGTCATCGTTCGTATCGACCAGCGGATATACGGTGCTGGCAGACAGGCTGCTGACAGTGTTCCAAATCTCAGATCCATAATTAGGCGAAGCGGATGTATTGAAATCAATCAGATATGTGTCGGGCTGGATATCGTAGTAATCGGAAATCCATGCTCGGTAGGAACGCCCATCCTCTCCGACACTGACCGTCGCCACATTACTGTAGGCGGATTGCAGGCCTGACTCAGTGCTTGAGAGCCGGTAACTGTAGCGAATACCTGAATGCAAACCTGTATCATTGTATCGAGTCGAATCGGCAGCTAATATCGCCACGGTCGTCCACGCCTCCCCTTCCGCATAAGCGCGTCGCTCGAGTATAAAGCCTGACCCCGTGCTACTCTGATCAACCCATGTCAGCTCGACCGCATCTGCAGCCTGAGATAAAGCACTCAACCCACTCGGCGGATCGATCGGTGCGGGTGATGTGCCATTCTCGGTCTGAATCAGTGCGGTCGATAAGCTCTGCGCACGATTGGCAACTGCCACTCCATTGCTAAAACTCGCATCATCCAAGGCGGCGCAAATTTCCAGACTGGCTTGCTGCAAGGCACCGCCCTGCTGCGCCATCGCTTCGTCTTCCGTCCATGCAGCACGATATACCGCCCAATCCTGATAGTCGGCAGATACTGGAGAATCACTACCTGAACTACCAGAACCGCCAAGAATGAATTGATCAGGCTCCAGCGTCTCGCGGAGACGCCCGACCAATGCACCATCCACAAAAAGCTGCGTCTCTTGTGCAGCATAGGCGTGTGAAAGCGCGACCTCGTGCCAGCGACCATCGTCGGCATCGAGTGGCGCGATGATTTCGCGACCATCAGCAGCCACATAAGCGAGCTCGGCGTCACGTAATTCGACGGTAGCAAACTGATCACTCGCCGTAGTCTC
This sequence comes from Opitutia bacterium, assembly GCA_018663485.1. Taxonomy (GTDB): domain Bacteria; phylum Verrucomicrobiota; class Verrucomicrobiia; order Opitutales; family Coraliomargaritaceae; genus Lentimonas. The sequence goes on along the minus strand of JABJQI010000124.1, from coordinate 18,517 downwards.
ATCCAGTAAGACCTCCATCAGACCTAGATAAGCAGTGCCTCCTACTTCAGGGGCAACCGTCACCGTGATCGCACCGTCGATGGTCGGTTCAATACCACTGAACATCACGACTGAATCGTCATTCCCATCGTAGCTGCGATTACTCCCAAGATTTTCGCCACTCGTGGTAATGTAAGCGAACGGACTGTAAGACATCGCCCCATCCACAGTAAAACGAGTCTCACGATCTATCGTGCTTTGACGGGTCGCGAAAAAACGCAGCGTGTAACGCTTCGTAGGATCGAGCCCGGACAATTTAAACGCACCTGTCCCACTCTCGTAGAAATAATCCTCCGTAGCAGTCTCAACCGCCAAGCTACCCAGTTGCGCCGCATCGGGGCCGTCACTGGCATCGAGGCCGCCGCTCAGAATACCATTGGAACCACTAAAAGTATCGGTCACTTCAAGTGACACCGTGGTTGCGGTGTTATCGACTGTCACTAAATTGCCCAAAGTCGTGCCGATAGGAATCGAAGCACCTCCTGTAACAGGACGCCAGTTATTCCAATAATTCCCGAAGGCGTCTGCCCCCAAAGTTGCACGACCGTCGTCATCGTTGCTCGGCCCGAAATCTACAAGAAAAAGTGGCTCAGCGGCGAGTCGAACCGCTGCCACCGTCCCGACAGCAGCAGAGCGAACTTTAAAATTGATGGTAAAGGCACGCATCGTTTCATTAGGCGTATAGCTCAGCGGCACGGCCTGTGATAAATCCCTCGATAAACGCAGGAAGTGGTGACTTGTCGGATAAGTCGGCACATTTATTTGACCTTGATCAATCGCATCAAACAAAGTCGGCACAACCGAATGATACAGCTCCTCATGCCCTGGCACATTCGGATGCGCATTATCGTATACAAAACCTTCCGCCCAGCGCCCTCGGCCATCATCAATTGCACCGAGCAGATTGATACTGGGCACATCCCATGTGTTGATCAGCAGGTTCATCTGTTTAACTGTGTCGTATTTCTCCAGAGTGAAAAGTGCGTTAGGATACACTAGGCCGACCACTGGATAATACCCTTCAGCACGACAACGCTGGATAATTTGCTCAAGGCCATCACTGAAACTTTCAAATACACTTCCGGGATCATTAGTAAAAACGAGCCCCTCGTTGCCCATCGACAGAGCGATGAGAACCACCTCAGGGTTTTGCGGCACGAGATCAGCGTCGAAGCGCGCCAAGACATCTACTGTGCTGTCGCCACCGACGGAAAGATTTTCAAACGTCCAGCCCTGCGCTTCAACATACGATTTGATCAAGCCCGCATAGCCACGCAGCGCAAAGGTATCCGGACTGCCGTTCCCATCGAGATCTTGCCCCGTGTAAGAGCCTGTCGTATAGGCACCGAACCCACGTGGCACGGACGAGCCGATGACGACGAGTTTCTTATCAATCGGAGTGGCTGAGATCAAAGAATAGGCACAGAGAAGCGAGAGAGAGTAAAGGAATGGAGTCAGAAATTTCATGAGAGGCATTTTCCCAGCATGGACGACCAAACACGGCAGACAACTGAACCGCTCGATTTACGTAAACTCCCCGATTAGCGTGTTAACAGCTCCTTCACGAATTCGAGCAGGAACTGGTGCCCCGGCTTTTCAACCGCGGCGTGATCCGCACCTTTGATCTCATGTAGTTGTGTCTGCGTGTGTCCGTTGATTTGCATCATACGCCACATGTAAGCGTTCTCCTCGTAGCGACCGAGAAGCTCTAGCTCGCGATCACCAGTGACAAGTAAGAGCGGCGGAGCATCAGCGCGGACATGATTCAAAGGTGCCAAGGCATCGACGACCGGTTTTGCACGATTGCCGCCCTGCTCTTCGCGCACAGCGACGTGTGTAATCGTCTGCCCACTCAGCGCAGCGATCCCTGCGAGTCGATTCGCATCCATCCCGAACTCAGCCAACCACTTTTTATCCAAGCCCACCATCATGCTCAGGTATCCTCCTGCGGACGCACCAGCCACAACGATTTTTTCTGGATCGCCGCCAATGCTTTCGATGTTTGAAAAAGTCCACGCAACCGCGGCGGCGGCATCTTCAATAAACTCAGGCGCTTTCGCACTTGGATATAAACTATAACTGATCGCAACGACAGCGAAGCCCTGATTCATCAGTTCACCTGGAATGTAGCGCTTGCCCTGCTTCAAGCCTCCCGCATGGATCCAAACCACTGTCGCAAAGTCTTGGACATTCTCTGGGTAATACAGATCGAGCACGCAATTTGCATAGCGTGGATCATCTGGTTGATCGATATAGGGAATAGCCTTACGCGTGATATAATTTGGCATTGCTTGTTGATCACTCGCGACGCCAATACTTGCGCTTAAATTCTGATACGACACTTCATAGTGATTGGCTCCTCCTGCATCAATCACTAGATTGATCGCCTGCACATCGGAGAAGTCAAAACCAGCGACAGTTCCTGCGTCTCCGAGCGAAGACGGCGTCTTCAGGTTCCAGGCAAGGGTCTGCTGCCCGGCCTGCACACCGAAACGCGAATACTTATATACCGTGCCATCGCGGTCTTCTAAAAAGACGAAAAAACCGATGCCCTTCGTGCCATTACTTTGTGACTGTAGAATCAATTCCAGCTTCAAGTCAGTCGCGTCAGATAGATTGACTGCCTGCCTCCCACTTCCGAGGTATTTATAAACACCTCCAAAGCCAGTGGATGTGATTGACCAGTCTTGCTCACCTGAGCGCATCTTCGGACTACTCTCGGCAGCCCAAGAGCCATAAGCAGAGCTGGGACTCCAATACGAAAAGTCAGTGATGGTGGTGGCACCCACCGAGCCGGTGAGGATGCAAAGGAACAGTAAACAATAAGAAGGCATACCTTAAGTTCTGGGAAATTCAGAAGAATACCAACTAACAGATTGATTTACGTAAACTCAAGCCTTAGCTATACATCAAGTAATAGCCCTTTAAGATCTCCCCAATGAAAAAACGCCCCAGCCTTCAAGATATCGCCGACGTCGTAAAGGTTTCGAAAATGACGGTTTCGCTCGCCCTGAGAAAGCACCCCCGCATCTCTGAGGCGACACGCCTAAAGGTAGAAAAAGCAGCGGTAAAACTCGGTTATACCATCAACCCAGACGTATCGAAATACATGTCGGCGATTCGCCACAACCGTAGTGACGGCAAAGGATTACCCTTAGCCTATCTAACGACTGGCAAAGAAAAAGGCGCATGGCGTGAATCCGACACCGAACGACACTATTGGGAAGGTGCAAATAAACGTGCCAAAGAATACGGTTATTATTTCGAAGAGTATTGGCTCGGCGAACCCGGCATGACGGAAGACCGTATGAGTAACATACTCTGGAATCGAGGAATCAGTGGAGTGGTGGTATCCCCCTTTCATCAAACCCTATCGGAAAGTGCGCGCGACCTGAGCCTGAAGTTTAACTGGGATCAATTTATCGCAGTCGCAGTCAGTGATATGCTGCGCTCCCCTATTCTGAACAGAGTGTTACACGACCACTACACCTCCGCGCTCACTGTGATGAAATCGTTAATCGAGTTAGGCTATGGTCGGATCGGACTTTGCCTCACCGAGCACATGGATCTCACGGTCAATCAGCGCTGGCAGGCCGCTTACCGAGTGTATCGAGCGAACCATCCAATCAAGCGCATCGAACCACTGATCCTCCCCGACCTCAACGCAGTCGCGATCAAGCAATGGGCGAAAAAGAACAAACTCGATGCCATCATCAGCGCAGAAACGCGTATGCCGCAATTCTTCAAAGAGATGGATCTAAAAATCGGTCATGACATCGCCTACGCCGATCTCGATATCGACCTCGAAGACCCACGCTACGATGGCATTAGTGGAATCTATCAGAACTCACAAATGATGGGCACCGGAGCCGTCGACCTACTGATTGCAGGCATACAGCGCAACGAACCAGGCATCCCTGAAATTCCGGTGGTGCTTCAAGTCGAAGGCAACTGGCACGATCGAGGCTCCACACCTAACGCAAAGTGAAGCATATTCAGACTTAACTTAGCTTAAAGTAAAAGAACTGGACGACAATACTGAGGCACCTCGCAAAAGGTCTCCGAAAAACGATTGGATAAACTAGCCGACGAACTCGAACGTAAACTAAAATAGTGATTCAATTGGCAAATAACACGTCCTACTCTCCACAACATTAGGTGTATCTTCCATTATTTATCTTATTGTGCTGTCTCCCCGAGCGGGTCACATACAGAACAGGTGCAAAAAATTAATAACGAAGCGGATCAATGGACTGTTTGTCCTGAATGCCAGGGACACGGCAAACAAATTAGGAAGCTCTCAAGGAAAGTGCGACTGCGCTACCAGCGGGCACTGGGTCAATTTGATAAAGCAAAAAGCACAGAAACGGCTCCCGTTCGCCCGAAGGGGCATCTCGATACATGCATGAATTGCAATGGAACTGGCTTGGTTACTTCTGAGAGCCATCCACTCGCAGATAAAGACAACTACCCACACCTTGCCATCATTGGTGGAGGCATCGGCGGAGTCGCTCTAGCCGTGGCTTGTTTACACCGCGGAATCCCCTTTACTCTGTATGAACGGGATAGCGGCTTCAATACACGCGCGCAAGGCTATGGACTCACACTGCAACAAGCGAGTCGAGTGATCGAGGGATTAGGCATTGCCTCGTTAGAGGTGGGAGTGACTTCAACCAAACATGTGGTGCACACGACCGATGGCAAAGTGATCGGTGAATGGGGACTGAGGAAATGGGGGCGGGATGCTGCGAAACCATCACCGAGGCGTACCAATATACATATTGCCAGGCAGTCGTTGCGCTTTGCTCTGCTTGAGCAGCTAGGTGAACATGATGCGATTCAGTGGGGGCACCAGTTGGTGAATATTAAAGAATGTGAGGTTGAAGGTGTGGATCTGAGCTTTGATGTGGCCGGCAAAATAAAGCACGCCAAGGCGGATCTCGTGGTGGGGGCGGATGGTATTCGTAGCACAGTGCGGAGCTTGTTGATTGGTGAAGACACGTCCCCGTTACGCTATCTCGGCTGTATTGTAATTCTGGGGATTTGTCGATTGGAGGCTCTCGCAGATCTTGAAAGTTCTTTACTGGACTCGGCCACGGTATTCCAAACCGCCAATGGCACTGAGCGAATCTACATGATGCCTTATGCGTCCGACTCGATAATGTGGCAACTGAGCTTCCCGATGCCCGAAAAAGAGGCGAAGGCCTTACATGCCCAAGGACCTCGAGCACTCAAGGCTGAAGCGTGTAGCCGAACTCAGTGGCACAGTCCCATTCCCCAAGTTTTAGCGGCTACCTTGGTCACTCAGGTTTCTGGATATCCCGTGTATGACCGAGCACTGCTCAAGCCAGAATTGCTGGAGAACGCCAATCAAGTGACTCTAATCGGTGATGCGGCTCACCCGATGAGCCCGTTCAAAGGACAGGGCGCCAATCAAGCTCTGCTAGATGCACTGGCGCTGGCTCGAGGAATCTCAAAAGGATGTCACCCCTCATCACACTGGAGAAAAGCTGGAATACGGGCAAGTGTGTTAACCGAGTTTGAATCCGAGATGTTGAAACGGAGTGCGACCAAAGTGAAGGATTCAGCAGAGGCTGCTCAGTATCTGCATTCCGCCAGTGTGCTCAATGAGGGCGATGGACCGAGAGGACGACGCCCAAACAGAAATGATAAATAACTAGGCTTAAATGGGGCCATGGCGTTAGCGTAGCATTTTACTCACAAGTTGCAGGAATGGTAGCTCTTTCGATAGCGTGACCAAATCCGCATCTCGGTTAACTGACAGAATAAGTCTCGCGGACCTTGCGACCGAAGCCTGGTCGAAGCAGGTTGAGCCTTGTGTTACTAGAGTCTCAGGTAAGCTCACAAGAACGATCAGGCTCGATAGCCTTGCATTTTTAGGGCAAATCAGATGTGCTCCTCGCATCATTGATTCTAAATCTATCACTTCGCAGCCCGAGACAGCTTGCCCCGAGACTACCCAATGGCCGGCACTGCTGCGCGGTTCTGTGCTCAGCAGCGCACAGTCCAAGCATGTGCAGTACATTTCATTAGCAGATCGCCGTGCGCAAGTGGTGATCACGATTAACGCCTTCCTCATTCCACTCGCGATTTCGGCCTATCAAAATCCGCAAATTCGGCTTGGCATCACACTCTACGTGTTAGCTGCCGCAGCCAGTATTGTCTTCGCGGTCATGTGCCTCATGCCCAAGCGCTACCAAACGGCCCCTGGCGAAAAATCAAACCTGCTGCACTTTTCCGGAATTTGGCAATATGATGAAGTCACCTATAAGGCACTGATGCGCGAATCTTTAGAGAATCGTAACACCATCACGGAGCTCATGGTATCCGACATTTATCACCTGAGCAATGACGTGCTGCGGCCTAAATTCCGCTGGATGCGCCTGAGTTTCTACGCATTTCTCTGCGGCCTGCTTAGCGCCATGCTCTTTATCGCGCTGCCACTCGCGCTGTAAAAGATTCGACACGAACTTAATGCAATCGACTCCGACAGTTTCTAAGGCGGCGATTCGAAGGGCTATACGGACTATCCGTTGGCTTAGCATATGCTCCCCGATCTGACGATCGAAGCGACACAGCCTGGCCTCCGTCTTGAGACGGCAATCGCTCTAGCCACTCACTCCCCTCGGCAGGTTTCACAAATGCACACCGAAGAACCATCGACTTTCTTATAGCGGAAGTGCCGCTCGGGGTGAGTCTTATCCGTTGCGCCACATTCGCTGCAGGTATGAAATGCGGCATTGTCGCGCTCGACCTTCTGTTTGGCAAACTGCGTGCGTCGCTTACGGCTCTCGACCGAGTTGAGCAAGTCATTGCGGAAGAACAGAAAAAAGTTAAGCAACGGCCCGAGTATCGCGATGCGATCACCCCACGACGGCGCGCCTAAAAAAGAGAATGCAGTCAATCCGACCGCGAGCCAGGCTAGCCACTTCACCTTCACCGGGAGGATAAACATGATCAGAAATTCAATATTCGGATGGTTCACTGCGAAGGCAAGAAAGACACTCAGATAGAGAAAGTCAGGAAAGATAACAATGGTGCTCGCAGGTGAAATAAATTGCCCGACAAACGCCGCCAGAATTGTAAGGAACACACCGCAGAGCAGATAGGCATTTAACCGGAAAGCACCCCAGATTTGTTCGAGTGCCGAACTCATCATCCAGAAAATATACCAGAAGAATGCAAGAAACAGCGCGCTCATCGCGCCACCGGCTATATGGGGCGGCGAAATCAGAAACGAAAACAAGCGCCACAACTCACCGCCGAGCACCGCCTTCGGAATCAGAGGCAGGGTCACAAACGAGATCTGCCCGCTAATCACCAGCGCATACACCACCAACTGCGCGACGATAACATACAGCACCACATTCGGCACCGCCCAATGCCCGAAGCGCTTCTCCAGCTTATCTAAGAAAGTCATGCTAGGAATCCTCTAAAAGAAGAAGTGCAGGATCAGATGCAGCACGATGCAGGACGCGATGGCTGCTGCTAGATCGTCGATCACGCAGCCAAGCCCGCCGGGGAAATTCTGCAATTTCGAAATCCCAAATGGTTTGGCGATATCGAAGATTCGGAATAGCACGAAGCCTGCGAGCAATACTGGCCAGCCACCATGCTCGGCAACAAGCCCTTGCGGGCCATTCATGCCAAGAAAGACCAGCGGCACTGCGATCCACTCATCGAGAATGATCATCCCTGGGTCACGCATTTGCAGGCGACGCTCTGCAGTATCGCAAATCGCTATCGCTAAATACGTCAGCAACAGCATATATAAAAGATAGCCCAACGGTGTAGCATTGTGAAACAGCACGGCATACAGCCCGATGCCCGCCACACTGCCGACTGTGCCAGGACCCTTTTTGACGAGGCCCAGCGGGCCGAGTGTCGCGAGGTTCACCACAACCGGAGTCGAGATAAACTGTGTCCACGGGAAATAGCGTTGTATATTACTCACCTTTACCTTCGTCCTCCCCGATGAATACCGACCAATACTTGATCATATATTTAGTGCCAGACGACACTGTCAGCACCGCTGCCAACACAAAGAAGGCGACTCCGAGCCAGTGCAAAATCCCAGCAAAGTATTGGCCCATGATTTCTGGAAACAAGTTGGGGAAATCCTCACGAATCGCGATGGCTAGGAGCAGTAGAATCGCCGACACAATTTGAAACACAGTTTTGTTCTTACCGGATTTCTCGGCGGCGAGAATGATGCCCGAACTCGCCGCGACAAGCCGCAGGCCGGTGATTAAAAATTCTCGGCTCAAAATCAGCAGCAGTAGTAAGAGCGACCAGAGCCCAGGCAGCTCACCGAGCACCACCATCGTAATGAACAAGCCGACCATGAAGATCTTGTCCGTCAGCGCATCCATCAACTTACCAAAATTGGAAACGATTCCCTGCTTACGGGCATAATAGCCGTCCGCCCAGTCGGTGATTGCACCGATCACAAACAGCACGAAAGCTGCTGTACTGGCCCCAGTAACAGGCAGAAACAGAAGAGCCACCACCCCAAAAATGATCGGAATGCGCGAAAGCGTCAAAAGGTTCGGTAAATTCACACCGATAGAGTGGCGAATCCCACCGCAGTGGGCTAGCCCAAAATTAAGCAGACTTATCCGCTTGGGTAAAATCAGACAATAAAGCTGCCGCTACATTTCCTAAATACCGTTAAAAGTTGGACTTCTAGCGTAATATGGACTCAATCCGCCCCCTATCATGAAAATTGCAATTTATCCGGGTTCTTTTGATCCGATCACCAATGGACACCTCGATGTGATCAACCGCGGGCGACACATTTTTGATAAGGTGATCGTCGCGGTAGCTCGTAATCCAAGCAAAGACCCACTTTTTACGCCCGAAGAACGCGTCGAGTTGATCAAGGAGAATGTAAAAGATCGCCCTAACATTGACGTAATAGCATTTGATGGCTTGATCGTTGATCTCGCAGAAGAACACGGTGCGGTCGCACTCATCCGAGGCTTGCGCGCAGTCTCTGACTTCGAGCATGAGTTTCAAATGGCGCAAATGAACCGCCACTTAGATGATAACATTGAGACGATCTTTCTGATGCCGAACGAGCGCTATTTTTTTACCAGCTCGAACCTCGTCAAACAGGTATTTAAATTTACCGATCGCGAAAAACACTTAATCCCGTCCAACGTGCATGCCGCACTCTCGATAAAGTTCGGGCACAACCAATAATATGGCAGCTGACCCCGCACTTTCTACTGATCCCAAACAAGGAAAACGCACACTTGGGATTATCTTCCTGACGCTGTTTATCGATCTGGTCGGATTCTCGATCATCTTCCCACTTTTTCCGGCGATGCTGGACTACTACCTGCCCAATGGCGCAGGAGATGGAAGCTTGTTAGGGCAACTCATCGCGCCCCTTTCGGCGTGGGCAGAGCGTAGTGGCGCAGCGGATCCGCGCTTCATGACGGCGGTACTATTTGGTGGCATCCTCGGCTCGCTCTACTCGATCCTACAATTTATTTGCGCACCACTATGGGGCGCCTACTCAGACCGCGTCGGCCGACGTAAAGTCCTGTTGATCACCATCGCAGGCCTTGCGCTCAGCTATGCCGCATGGTTTTTCGCCGCATCGTTCTGGGTATTAGTACTGGCTCGCGTGCTCGGTGGCGCGATGGGTGGCAACCTCTCGGTGGCCACCGCAGCAGTCGCGGACAGCACCACCCGCGAGAGGCGCTCCAGCGGACTGGCGATCATCGGTATCGCATTTGGCCTAGGCTTCATCGTTGGCCCAGGGATCGGCGGTTTGTTTGCCCAGATTAACCTACTGGAGATCGCCCCGTCGTTGGGACAGTTTGGCGTCAACCCATTCTCCGTGCCTGCATTAGTGAGTTTCGCGCTCGCACTCACTAATCTGATTTGGGTTGCGCGTAGCTTTAAAGAAACCCTACCAATCGAGAATCGTGGCAAGACGAACTCCGACCGCAAAGGTGTCCCCGTGTTTCGTATGTTTAAGAGCCGCTGCCCCGAAACGCGGCGCACCAACCTAGTCTACCTACTCTACATGTTAGCGTTCAGCGGCATGGAATTTACCCTCACGTTTCTGGCGGTCGAGCGCTTCCAATTCTCTCCCGCACAGAATGGCGGCATGTTCGTTTTCATTGGCTTTGTACTGATCCTAGTGCAGGGTGGCATCGTCCGACGCCTTGCGGGGCCAGTTGGTGAAAAACGTCTAGCTGTGACAGGAATCGCTTGCGGCATTGCGGCCTTCCTAATCCTAGCCATCGCCTTGAACCTCGGGTTGTTCTTCGGCGCACTCGCACTGATGGCCTTTTCGATCGGGCTCGTGTCGCCGACTCTCAGCGCACTGGTCTCACTTTATACCAAGGAACAAGAACAAGGCGCAGCCATCGGAGTATTTCGCTCCGCAGGCTCACTCGCGCGTGCGATTGGCCCCCTACTCGCAGCCTTCGCCTACTTTGCGTATGGATCAAAAAGCGCCTACCTATTTGGTGCGATCATCGTAATCCTACCGTTCATTCTTGCCCTCAAACTTCCCAAGCCAATCAAGCACAGTCAATCGTCACCGACCAGTGACCACTAAGTTGCATTCTACTGTTGTAATAATTCTGATCTGCTTAAATATAACTATTTCCTAATAGGAGGCAGACCTGCCATTAGCTTCCCTTAATCCAAAAACCAACCAGACAACATAACCTAATTACACTATGCCAGTAGCAACACCTAAACAATATGCAGCAATGCTCGACGCAGCCCAACAGGGCAACTATGCATACCCAGCGGTTAACGTCACATCGATCACTACGATCAATGCAGCGCTCAAAGCCTTTGCCGACGCAAAGTCGGACGGCATCATCCAAGTTTCCACAGGAGGTGGTCAATTCGCTTCTGGCCTCAACGTAGCAGACGCTGCCTTCGGTGCGATCGTTCTCGCTGAAGCGACACACTTACTCGCTGAGAAATACGACGTGCTCGTCGGTCTGCACACAGATCATTGCCACCCTGAGAAAGTTGAAGGTTTCCTCAAACCACTGCTCGAAGCTTCTCGCAAGCGTATCGCAGCAGGCAAGGGCCCGCTCTTTCAATCACACATGTTCGATGGTTCTGTAGTAGAGCTCGACGAAAACCTTAAGATCTCCAAGGAGCTTCTCAAGGAGTGTGCTGAACTCGACATCATCCTCGAAGTCGAAGCTGGTTGCGTCGGCGGCGAAGAAGACGGACACGATACATCCGGCCTTCCAGCAGAAAAGCTCTACACCACACCAGAAGACATGGTTGAAGTTTACGAAGCACTCCAGCCACTTGGCCGCTTTCTCTTCGCCGCAACTTTCGGCAACGTGCACGGCGCTTACAAGCCAGGCTCTGTCCAGCTCAAGCCAACCATCCTCCGTGATGGTCAGAAGGCAGTCACAGACAAGCATGGTGAAGCTGCACTCATGGACCTCGTCTTCCACGGTGGTTCCGGCTCCGAGCTTAGCGACATCCGCGAAACACTCGGCTACGGTGTCGTGAAGATGAACATCGACACTGACACTCAGTATGCATTCACACGCCCAGTCGTCACACACATCTGCGCAAACATCGAAGGTGTACTCAAAATCGACGGCGAAGTTGGCAACAAAAAGACCTACGACCCACGCGGCTACCTGAAGAAGGGTGAAGCCAGCATGGCAGCACGCTTAGTTCAAGCAGCAGAAGATCTTTGCTCCAACGGCAAGACCATCTTCGGCACTGTCTAAGGCAAACGGAACAATCCTTTCACACAGGTTGGGCGCGTTTTGCGCCCAACCTTTTTTGTGCATGCTTCTCAGGACCCATGCCACTCCACACTGCACAAATACGCCCTCGAAACCATTTCTGGAGGGAAACGCTCCGTCGTTTCCACACGCCGGCTCCACATCATGGCAACGACGGAGCGTTGCCCTCCAACAATCCGAAGCAAGCTTCGAGGCATCAAACCCATCACACTGCACAAATACGTCATCGAAACCATTTCTGGAGGGAAACGCTCCGTCGTTTCCACACGCCGGTTCCACATCATGGCAACGACGGAGCGTTGCCCTCCAACAATCCGAAGCAAGCTTCGAAGTATCCAACTCATCACAAATGAACTTATTGCTTGCCCGCCAGCAATAAGCTAAGCTAAATCAAAGAATCGATTTTATAAATTTTACTTAACGAAAAATCTAACCTATGAACTCTACGAAGCGCTTTTTCGCTCCCCTCGAAACCAATCCCACCGAGACACGCGCCACCGTCGCGCCAACAACTGTCACCAAGCTCTGCGCACTCGGCCTCGAAGTCCTCATTCAAGCGGGTGCTGGCACACAATCCGACTACAGCGACGCTGAATACGAAAAGGCCGGTGCCACAATCGTGCCCGACGCCGACACTGGCTACGCTCAAGCCGACATCGTTGCACGTGTGAGCAAGCCATCGCCCGAAGATCTGGATAAGATCAAGCCCGGCACGATACACATTAGTTTCCTCGATCCGTTCAACGAAAAGGAGTTGATCGACGAACTCGCCAAGCGCGACATCTCGGCCATTAGCATGGAGATGATTCCACGCAGCACGTTGGCGCAAAAGATGGACGCACTTTCCTCACAGGCAAATTTGGCGGGCTATGCTGCAGTGACGATGGCAACGGATCGTATGACTAAAATTCTGCCAATGATGATGACGCCCGCTGGCACCATCTCCCCCGCCCGCTTCTTTATCATCGGAGTTGGCGTTGCCGGCCTACAAGCGATCGCCACCGCCAAACGTCTCGGCGCACGCGTGGAAGCATTCGACACACGACCGGTCGTCGAAGAGCAGGTTAAATCGCTCGGCGCAAAGTTTGTTAAAGTCGATCTCGGCGAGATGAGCGAGACCGACCAAGGCTACGCCAAAGAACTCACGCCCGAGCAACTTGATAAGCAACGTCAAGAAATGGCCAAGGCCTGTGCCCGCGCCGACGTCGTCATTACTACAGCAAAGCTGTTTGGCCGCAAAGCACCGCTCATCCTCAACAACGAGGTGCTCGATCAAATGCAGTCTGGCAGCATTCTCATCGATCTCGCAGTCGAATCTGGCGGCAACGTCGAAGGCTCCAAAGTCGGCAAAGAAGTCGTCACCGAAAAAGGCGTGCGTATCATCGGCCCCGAAAACCTCGAAGGCTATTATCCGAAAGACGCCACACTCATGCTGGCCTCCAACTTCTACAATCTCATCGAACATTTCTGGGATACCGAAGCGCAGGACTTCCAGTACAAGGAAGACGACGAAATCCTCAACGGTTGCCTCATTACTAAGGGCGGCGCAATCGTCCACGAACGCTTTAAAGGTTAATCGTTGCTAGTTGTTTGTTGCACGTTGTTCGAATCGAATACCAACAAACAGCTACCATCCAACAACAAACAATTTTCAACCAACAACACTCTCCATGGAACTCATACTCTTACTCTTCATCTTTGTGCTCTCTGGCTTCCTCGGCTTTGAGCTCATCGCAAAAGTCCCCTCGCAGTTGCACACGCCGCTCATGTCTGGCTCGAATGCGATCTCAGGGATCACCGTCGTTGGCGCGATTCTTGCCGTCAACACCAGCTCCGACAACCTATCCGTTTGGCTCGGCTTCGCCGCCATCGTGCTCGCGACCGTCAACGTCGTCGGCGGCTACATGGTCACCGACCGCATGCTCGGCATGTTTAAAAAGAAGAAATAGCGCGCCGCGAACATCCAATATCGAACTTTAAATACTGAATGGAAACTTTAGTTAATCTCTCTTACATCGCTGCGGCGATCCTCTTCGTCTTTGGCATTAAAATGCTCGGCCACGCCGACACCGCCCGTAAAGGCAACCAGATCTCTTCGATCGGTATGGCGCTCGCGATCATTGTCACGCTTTTATTCCAAGGGCTTGACTATAAGCTCGTGTTCGGCGGCATCGCCGTCGGCTCAGTGATAGGATTCGTTGCCGCCAAGCGCGTGCAAATGACTGGCATGCCCGAACTTGTCGCTCTGTTTAATGGCTTCGGCGGCCTCGCCTCGCTATTAGTTGGCTGGGCGGAGTATCAACGCGCTTCAGCAACAATCAGCAACGGTGTATTGGGAAAGATCGCCGACGCGGTGAATGCAGACCTCGCCACCGTCAATACCTTTACCGCAGGCGTCATCGTGCTGGCAATTCTGATCGGCGGCATCACTTTTACCGGTTCGCTCTACGCATGGGGTAAACTCTCCGGCAAGCTCGGTGGACGCGCCCTCACCTTTGGTGGGCAAAAAGCATTTAATGCACTGCTCGCACTCGGTATCATCGCTGCCGGCGTGATCTTCACTCTAGCGCCGACCGCAGAGCTCGCTTACCCGATGCTCATCGTAGTCATCGTGCTCGCGTTACTGCTCGGCATTTTCGCCGTCATGCCAATCGGCGGCGGCGACATGCCCGTTGTCATTTCATTGCTCAACTCTTGCTCTGGGCTCGCGGCCTGTGCTGCGGGGTTCGTGATTGCCAACAACGTGTTGATCGTCGCAGGTTGCCTCGTCGGTGCCTCTGGCCTGATCCTTACCATCATCATGTGTAAGGCGATGAACCGCACCTTGGTCAACGTGCTCTTCTCCGGCTTCGGCGCAACTGCGCAAGCGTCTGGCAGCGCCAGTACGGGCGAGATGAAACCAGTCTCTGTTGAAGATGCCTACTACATTCTCGAAGCCGCTAAAAATGTGATCGTCATCCCTGGTTACGGTATGGCGGTCGCCCAAGCGCAACACGCCGTCAAAGAACTCGGCGAAGTACTCGAAGCCAATGACTGTGAAGTGCGCTTCGCAATTCACCCAGTCGCGGGTCGTATGCCTGGCCACATGAACGTGCTCCTCGCCGAAGCCGACGTGCCTTATGAGCAACTCGTCGAAATGGACGATGTGAACCCAACTATTGAAATGGTCGATGTGGCCATCGTGATCGGCGCGAACGATGTGGTGAATCCTGCCGCAGCCGATGATCCAGCCAGCCCGATCTACGGCATGCCGATCATCAACGCACACAAAGCAAAGACCACGTTCTGCCTTAAGCGCGGCAAGGGAGCCGGATTCTCTGGTCTGGAGAATGCACTCTTCACCGCAGAGAACACACGCATGATCTACGGCGATGCGAAAGCAACCGTCACTGGCTTGGTCGCACAATTCAAAGACAGCTAGCCGCGCTACGCACGGAGTGACGAGTGGTAGTGAAAGTGGATTAGTGAAGGGAAGTAGAAGGGCATCTTGCCGCTTGTCATCTGCATGGAAAAAGCGGCTGGAAGCCACTTCGACTGTGAAATGCTGGCATAGGCGCCCGACAAACGGATACGCCACATTCTCACTAGCCGAAGGCGATCACTCGACCACAGGTCGTCACGGCTCGGCTTCGCCGAGCTACTCTAAACCCAGTTTAGCACGCCCGGCGTCAGAAATCATGTGCGGCGTCCACGGTGGATCCCAAACGATGTCGACTTGAGCACCAGAAACATCCTTGAGCGCTTCGATGCGAGTTTTAGCATCATCCGCGATCACTGGGCCCATACCGCAGCCTTGTGCTGTCAGTGTCATTTTTACATTGATAGCATGCTTACCATCCGCATCTGCTGACACGACCTGCATGTCATAAATAAGCCCTAGATCGACAATGTTAACTGGAATCTCTGGGTCGAAACAGCCCTTCATCGCCTCCCACACCTGATCGTCACTAAAAGGCTCACTACTTTGCTCGACTTCCGAATCTTTTGCCGCGGCACTGAGCTCAGCTTGAGCAGCTGAACCCAGCGCATCCCAGTCTTTGCTCGAAAGGCGAAAAAGCCCAGAGTCGGTGCGGATCGTGACCGTGCCGCCGAGTGCTTGAGAAATCACAGCACGCGTACCAGCTGGCAGCACTTGCTCCTCCCCTGCGGGAATCACCGTGGCAGTTGTATCGCGAACGAGTGTCAATTCTTCGTTAAAATTCATATACCCTACAACAGCCAGATTCCGCCCTATGTCAATAAACGTCACGGAAAGACGCAGCGACGCGTGCTTATAATGAAAATTACTCAGCTAAAACACTTGGCAATCCCTCTAAGACCTCCACCATCGAGCACTTCTCATATGACTTCCCTAGGTTACAATCCCCACAGACCTGTTTCAAATGCTCAATTCGTTTGCTCTGGCATTTTGCCAATTCATTTTTCTATTACTCTGCGCACTGCCACTATCAAGTCAGGCAGCCTCCACAAAAGAAGCACCGCTCGATCTCAGCATCATCGAGCAAAGCAATGCACTGCGTCCCTATATGACGCAGCAACAGCGAGTGGACTACATCGAAGCGGCGCAGCTCATTAAACAAGCGGAATCCGATATTCGCAGTGGTCGAAATCTCCAAACACAAAAGCCCTCAACACTGAACCCAGACAAGGATTTAAAGCCCATCCACGAACACGGAAAACAATTGGTCAAAGAAGGGCAAGCAAAGGTCCGCTCAGCTCAGCAGCAAATGATCGCGCTATTGACTGCAGCACAAGATCAGCAGATTAACAATCAAGCAGTCGCAGCGAAGAAATATAATTTCGAGGTGATCGAACAAACGTATCCGATCGCGATTGAACAAGCCGCAATACAAACACTCGAAAACTGCCGCAATGCCGGCTACACCAACATCTTTTACGATGGTCTGCACATTATAACAGCGATACAAAGCAGTAAAGCCGCACCGGAAGTACACAATGCCACCTACGATACCTTCATCCAAGCAGACGGCACACAATTCAGCGTCAAAGTCCCTCTCGGACTGAAACTCGTATTAGACGAAGCGACTGCGAGCTATATCTTTCAATACGAAAACGCCTCAGTCTTCGCAGGCGAAAAAGTTGCCCTACTCGCAATCGAAGTAATCACACCAGGCGATGGGACAGAGGCACTGTTATCAGTGCGCGCACTCGACCTAGATTCACAACAACTCATCAGCAGCGTGTTGTTCTACATCGCCGATGCCCATCAGGTCCTGTCACCGTCAGCGGCAGCACCTATCATTGCTGTAGAGTCCACGACCGAAGTGACAAATACCCCGACGACGACTGCAGTCGTAACGACTGCACGCACAATACCTGTAAGCGTGACAATTAACGATCCAAATCAGTTGATCGAAAAGCTTTCAGGCCTAGCCAATCCCTATCTTTTTGAAACAGTCACTACAGGCGATTCGACCGCACAATCCATATTAGTCGCAGGCCTACTTAAAGACACGCTCTTAAAGAATTCAGCGCTCATACTGATTGAGGGCAGCTACATCCAACGCAGCTACTTACCAGTTGAAGCCTCCCCCGATGCTCTGGCGAGCGAGGCTACAGCGACACTGGCAATCACACCGAATGCAGATCATTATACAATGATCGCCAAAGCTCACGAGAGTGATCGCGCACTGGAGATCGGCACCATCAGGCTGAACCTCCCCGAGTAAACAACAGCCGCAATTACACCTGCGCCCCATTCGGGTGTGCTAAATATTCTTGCAGAATTGGGCGCAGTTCGCCTTAAGATTTCAGCATGCCTAAAGTAATTATTATCGGTGCAGGTGGAGTCGGAAACGTGGTCGCACATAAATGCGCGCAGTTACCCGAAATTTTCGAAGAAATCGTCCTCGCTTCGCGTACCATCTCGAAGTGCGATGCGATCGCCAAAGACATTGAAGCCAAACAGGGGCACACAATCCGCACGGCAGCGATCGATGCCGACGATGTCGCCGCGACGACGGCGTTTCTCAATGCAGAAAAGCCACAGCTCGTCATCAACGTCGCCCTGCCCTATCAAGATTTGCCGCTGATGGATGCCTGTCTCGCCGCTGGCGTCGATTATCTCGACACGGCCAACTACGAGCCGATTGACGAAGCGAAATTTGAATACAAATGGCAGTGGGATTACCAAGATCGCTTTAAAGACGCAGGCCTAACCGCACTACTCGGCTCCGGCTTCGATCCTGGCGTGACCAACATGTTTTGCGCCTACGCACAGAAACACCTGTTTGACGAAATCGAGACGATTGATATCCTCGACGCCAATGCGGGCGACCACGGCCACCACTTCGCCACCAACTTCAACCCCGAGATCAACATTCGTGAGATCACTGCGAATGGCCGCTACTGGGAAGAAGGCGAATGGAAGGAAGTCGAGCCAATGAGCGTGCATCAAGTCTACGACTTTCCCGTCGTCGGCGAACAAGACGCTTACCTGCTCTACCACGAAGAGCTCGAATCTCTCTGCCAAAACATTAAAGGCCTCAAGCGCATCCGCTTCTGGATGACATTTTCGCAGAAGTATCTAGCCCACCTCAAGGTGCTGGAAAACGTCGGAATGACTTCGATTGAGCCGATCGATTTCAAGGGACAGAAAGTACAGCCGATTGAATTCCTCAAAGCCGTACTCCCCGACCCTGCCAGCCTAGGGCCACGGACAAAAGGTAAGACCTGTATTGGTT
>JABJQI010000179.1 GCA_018663485.1 Opitutia bacterium | reverse complement strand
GGGAGTTCATTGCGCTGTGTGTCTTTGACATAGTCAAGCAAGCAGCCTGCTGCAGAGACAGCAAGGGATAGCTCGTCGCAGCCAAACCCACTGAGGTCACGCGTTTGAAATTGCCGATTCAGTGCCTGGCGCGCACTTTCTTCGTCGAATTGCCACTGGGGTAGGCTGCGAATAGCGACGTGATCGCCCAGTGGCGGCAGGCTGGCGTCTTCGGGCACGAGTAACTCGGCGGGTGATAATCGTTGTAACTCAGCGGTAAGTGCGTCGTCATTTTCGACTTCAGTGACTAAAAATCGGCCACTACTGACGTCCATCCAGGCAATACCGCAGCGCAGCTGAAATCGATACAGAGCGACGATCAGCGAATCGCCGCTGGTATCGAGTAAGGATTCGTCGGTTAGTGTGCCCGGGGTGACAATGCGAACCACTTTGCGTTCAACGGGTCCTTTAGATTCGGCTGGATCGCCTATTTGCTCTGCGATCGCAACCGAAAACCCGGCACGAACCAGTCGCGCTAAATAGCCCTCAGCGGCGTGGAAGGGCACACCTGCCATGGGTATAGGGGCACCCGCAGACTGACCTCTGGAGGTCAGAGTGATATCTAATACAGGAGCTGCGATTTCAGCATCGTCGTAAAAGAGCTCGTAAAAGTCGCCCATCCGGTAGAACAATAGCGCGCTAGGATGCGCACTTTTTATCGCCAAAAACTGGCGCATCATGGGGGTGTGTTGGGTTTTTTCTGAACCTTCATTCATTGTTTAGAGTT
The DNA here is from genome assembly GCA_018663485.1 of Opitutia bacterium. Lineage (GTDB taxonomy): Bacteria > Verrucomicrobiota > Verrucomicrobiia > Opitutales > Coraliomargaritaceae > Lentimonas. Next base: position 1,489 of record JABJQI010000179.1, on the reverse strand, counting down.
ACTTATTCATGCCAAATGTGGAGCGCTCATCATGTGTCTCAGCTCACCTTTAGTTCTTTTTAGACTGTTTCCATTTCACGAAAGCCCAGAGACCGTACTTTCTTGAGCACCTGAGATTAAATTATGTCATCTGGCCTGCTCTCCGGATTTACCGAGTCTGATTAAGGGATACCCCATCGAATCACAGTTACGAACATCGGCGACCCACGAGGGATGAGGATAACCCGAATGACATCAAGTGGGCGATAGCCTTGCTAATGCTGAGGTGGGCAAAATGCGTGAGGAGTTTGCGTTTTGTAATAACTAGTCTCTTTTTAATGAAGACTCTAAGTTTAAACTTTAAAAGTTAGCGAAGTTTTATCGTCGAGGTTGCCGCTGTCGTAATTGCCTAGCGAAGTTTTATCGCCGAGGTTGCCGTTGTCGTAATTGCCTCGCTTGACGGATGAATGCTTTACCAATTCTCCCTTCCCCTTTAGCTTTTGAATTTTACCGAGCGTTAGTTGTGTGTCGACTTGGTCCTTGGGGGAGTGTGGTCGATTACGAGGACATCGACTAATGTCGCGGTTTCGAGTGCGGTTGATATGAGGCGACGACGGATCTTTATTATGAAATATTCCAGTGTGTTTAAACTCTCTATTTTTGCCGTTCTGTGCTCGGTCTTTGGGTCGCTTGCCTTGGCAAAAGAGGAGACCTCTGAAATTGTGGAAAAGCAAGATGCCAACGAGATTTTAGTCGTTTCAGAACCTGACTATGGCGTATTGCGACGCATGCAAACATTCAGAGGGCCTTATACAGATCAGGATGATCCGCGGCTTGAGAAGGGCTTCAAGCAAGAGTTTATTCGCACCGGCGTTGATCAAACGAAGTTTGTATGCAGGCCCCCTGGATGCAAACGCGAACAAGGTATATTAATCGTTAAGCTCGCTTCAGCTATTACAGCCAAGAAAATGTCCAACGTTGGAGGTGTTGCGGCTCCTACAAGCGATTTACTCAATACTGCAAAATTATCCCCCGTCTTCGGATCAAATCTTTTAGATCGAGCGGAAGCAAAACGTCAAAAAGGGCGCTTGCAGACACCCCGAAATTCCATGGGTAACCCGGTTGATCTAACACGCTGGTATCGATTGGCCTTGCCCGCAGGCACTAACCTTGACTCAGCGATTGGAGAACTAGAATTAGATCCGAGAGTTGAGGTCGTGGAAGCCAACTTTGAGCGTACGCTGAAGGGCGAAGCCTCCAAGCAAAAGAGCGATCTAACGAATTCAACCACTAGCTCTGTGGTTTCTAATGACCCGCGAAAAACCGATCAATGGGCACTCACTCGGACCCGCACTGAGGAGGCATGGCAGTGGCTTGATGACAATGGGTACCCCGCGTGGGGAGACCGGAATATTGTCGTCGCTGTTATCGACTCAGGTGTTGATTATACCCACGAAGACCTAGCCGGCAATATGTGGGTCAACGCTGGTGAAGTGCCTGATGATGGCAT
>JABJQI010000200.1 GCA_018663485.1 Opitutia bacterium | reverse complement strand
TGTATGGCTTTATTTACGATTACAGCACCGATGCGTTGCTAGAGGGCGGCGCTGGTTTTGGCCTACAACGCAATCAAAAGACGGTGAATCGCGATCGCATGGCGGCCGATGCGCAGACGATGTTAGGCCTGCATTTTCCGATCGATCTTGAGCTGCTGGATAAGCTCAAGCCCTTGCTCGCAAAATACCGCGTGCGCTGCTTGGGTAGTGGTGCGCTGAGCGCTGCGTATGTGGCGACCGGCTATTTGACCGGGGTGGTCGATTTTCGCGTCAAGGTCTGGGACATTGCCGCGGCCTACGCGCTGTGTGCTGGCGCGGGCGTCGCGTTTAAATTTATCGAAGCGAGTCCGTTTCCATTAAGAGCGTTTCACCCGCAGATGGATTTCTGTCCATACCTGGCGGGCACCGAAGCGGTGTGTGAGGAACTGCAGTGCCAATTAGGCGAATAATGCGGTGCCTGAAAGCGCGGCGATCTGTAGTCCTAGTCTTCCTGGAATCGCTGGTGTCCTGCGCTCTTTTGCTTTTTTAGTTGGACGAGATGGTCCGTTGCGGCGGCGTAGTCTTCAGCTTCGAGCGCAGCGAGTAGCTGCTCGAGTGTTTGTATGCTTTTTTGCATGGCCGCGGTGTAGTCGGCGCGCATGTTGGTTTTTGCCGCAGGTGCGAGTGAGTTCGCCAATGCTGGGACTAACTCGACCGATGCTTTAGCATGCTCGAGGATGATCTCGACTTGTGTCACATATTCAGCGCGCTGTTCGGGGTTGGGTCCACTGCGGAATGCTTTTGATAAGCTGCGATAGGCCGTGTTCATTGCCGACATTTCTTTTGCCAAGGGGGTATCTTCGTCCTCGCCGAAGGTGCTGGCCGTAGTGAGGCAAGCGAGCGAGAGCAGAATGATCGTTTTAAAGTAATGTGTCATATTAGGTGGCGTGTATTGTGCTGCAGAGGACTGGGCGGAAATCGTGGAGTTACAGGTTAATCGCGGCGCCCGCCTCGGGTTTCCAAGCGGCGTCAATTTTGGCTAAAAACGCTGCGGGCGGACGCAGGGCTTTGCCGTTTGAGTCCATAAAGCCGTGGCTGGTCTTGCCAGTGGCGAGGAGTGTGTCGCCGCGGCGCACTTCATAGTCGAAGTGGAACCGGGCACGTGGCTTTTCGCGCAGGAAGAGGTGGATCTTGAGTCTGTCGTCGAAGCGGGCAGGGCGCTTGTACTCTGCGGTTGCGGTGAGCACAGGCAGGCGCAGCTTGTTGGCCTCAATTTCTAGATAGGGGATGCCGATTTCGTCGAGCATCAAGATGCGGGCGGTCTCGAACCAGACGAGATAGTTGCTGTGGTAGACCACATCCATGCGGTCGGTTTCGGCGTAGCGGACACGTATGTGCGAAATTGTATGAATCATTGTGCGGTAGTGTGAAGCCTGCTGTGGGAGGAGTGAAGAGTGAAATGTGTGAAATGTTGTGGCGTCATTGCTTGCAACGACTGTGTCACGATTCGCCTAGATGAGACAGTTGCAAGCAACGACGCCACGCACTTTGATTAAAGTCAGGAATTGTTGAGGCTGTCTTTGCGCAAAGTCCCTGCACGTAGACTTGCCTTGCACAGATTTCCGTTGCACGGTGCGCGCATACTTATGAGGAAAACGGATCGAATTTTTGTTTATATTATGGGCTTTGTGTTGGGCTCGTTGCTAGTTGCAGCTATTATGAATCGACGGGAGATTCGTGAGGAGAATCGCGTGGATCCATGGGTGACGCACAATGCGGCGGCAGTCGAAGCCGGGGCCGAGGATCTGCCTGAGGGGATGCCAGAGGTGATTCAGAGAGGTAAGATTCTAGACTTTGGCATTTTGCCGAGCGCAGCGAACCCGCAGACAAAAATCTGGCACTTAAATTTCGACGAGAGTTACCCGTATGTGCGTGTCATGGAGGATCTTTCGACGGGCGAACTTTCTTACATGGCGGCCGATCAGATCTTGATCGAGTTGGCTGACGGCGTGGATGTAACCGCGCTCAAGCCAATGCTCGATACGCTGGACTTGCGTCTGCGCATGTTTAACCGGAAAGATCAGATTGCGGTGGTAGGGGTACTGAGCACACAGATTGATGCGATTCCCGCGACGATCGAAGCGCTGCAGCCGTATTCAGAGTTATTTCGCTCGATTGGCCCAGATAGGATCGAGTTTAAGTAGGCTGATTTTGAGTCGAGCGCTGCCTATTTTGCCGAGATTGAGCTGTAACTGGCATCTAAACGGATAAAAAGTGCCAGAGAAGCGAGATATGCCTGTATAAAGCAACATAGGCATTGACCGAAAAATTCCTTTGCACTTTTATAGCGCGCTTTTTCCTAGAACAGCCTATATCGGGCGATACCAATTATTTTATGAGCACAGTTAAAACCGACGTCCAAGACATTAACGAAACACGCAAGACAATCACCGTGAGTGTCGCTGCTACAGAAATTGCCAGCATCGAGGCGAGCCTTATTAAGGAATTCATGCGCGATGCGAAGATCCCGGGCTTCCGGCCAGGTAAGGCGCCTCAGAATATGATCCGTATGCGTTACGCCAAGGAACTGAAGTCAGAGCTATCACAGCGAGTCGTTTCAAAGGCGCACCAAGAAGGTGTCGCGAAGTCCGACTTCGAAATATTCGGTGTCGTAGATCTTAATGAGGGAGAGATCGCTGTTGGTTCCGACGCAAACATCACTTTCACTGTGGATGTGCTGCAAGCTTTTGAGGTTCCTACTTACGAAGGCCTGAAGGTCACTAATGAGCCAACTGAAGCGACTGCTGAAGACGTCGAGAAGATGTTCGAGCAATTGCTCAGCCAACGTGCCGAGTTTAATGTAGCCGAGAAGGCTGCCAATAAGGGCGACTATGTGCGCTGCTCTTACGAGGGCAAGATCGGTGACGAACTGGTTGCGGATCTGGTACCTGAAACTCCCATGTATGGCACTCAGAAGGTCACATGGGAAGAAGCCGGCGCAGAGGGCAGCCCTGGTGTTCAAGCAATTGTTGACGGGGTCGTTGGCATGCAGGCTGGCGATGAAAAAGAAGTCTCCATGGAATTTGCTGAAGACTTCAAGCCAGAGGCGCTTGCTGGTAAGACCGCGGTGTACTCTCTGAAAGCTGAAGAAGTTCGCGAGAAGGTGATGCCAGCAATG
>JABJQI010000197.1 GCA_018663485.1 Opitutia bacterium | reverse complement strand
TACTTTCCCCATTAAAATGAAAAACAAAGCGAAACGCGCCTTTACCTTGATCGAGATCATGGTGGCAACTGTGATCATGGTGGTGCTCGTCGGCTTAGTGATTCAGATCACCAGTGAAGTGCTTAAAGTCTGGTCACGTTCCTCAGGGAAACTGGCGGCGAATGCGGAAGCACGCATTGCCATGGATATGATCACGCAGGATTTGGAGACCGCTGTTTTTAGGAATAATGGGCAACAGTGGTTGCGTGTGGAATCACCCTTGCCTACTGGAGCCACGGACAAGGTTAAAGCTGAAGAGCAAACAGTCGCCCTGAAGTTGTTTTCGCCAGCTTTGGATCGTCCTGCAGGGCCAGGTGATATTTGTGCGATCGGCTATCGACTGAAGCATCAACTATCTTACGAGGGGGCGACTGAGCCTGTTTATGCTTTGTATCGGATGATCGTAGCTCCTGATGTCACTTTTGATAACTACTTAGGATCTGGCGTGTTAGATACTAGCCCACAACGCACCTTAGATGGCGAAACTTCGGGTGATTCAGAAGATTGGTCGGATGGTGCGATCCAGGATACAAGCAACTATTTGGTCAGTAATATTGTCGAATTTAAAGTATTCATTTATTTGGATGATGGCACCAGTCCCAGTAAGCCTGTTAACGTAAAGACAGGGACTTTTGAGCTTGAGGGGCATTATGCCTATGGCGGGAAGTTTGATGGTGGCTCCGATGGGGTAACAACACCTTTGTTGTATGCAGACATTATTCTTACGGTTGTTTCCGACCAAGGTTTGGAAATGCTTGAGGTGATTGATAAGATCCCTGAAACAGTGGCCGAAGTGGTGGCTCTACACGGCGACACATTCACCCGCCGCGTGAACTTCATGGCACATCCTTTGTAAGCGTTCTTGCTTACAGATTCTATTCTTCAAAAAGCGGCGAAAGCCGCTTTTTTTTGTGAATAAGAGAGGTCTGAGAGGGCTTTGGATCGAGGGTCTGCCTTCGTGTGAACCGCAGTTATACCGTTTTGCGTAAATAATGCGCATTATTTCTGAAATTGCGATGAACGGACGAGGCGGAGCTCGTCCCTCCCAAGCGAAAGATGGAAAATTAGGGAGGGACCACCTCCGCGTGGTCCGCATCAGTCGAGTATTACATCTGAATGAGCAAAATATTTCAGAAATGTTATTGCATGGGTTTAGAGGCAATTTGGACGATCCCGCTTTGGTAGAAATAGGGGCCAAGGAGTCGTGATTAGTGTTGTTTCTGTCAGGGGATTCGAGGAAATGTGATTGCTGCTGAAGGCTTTAGCGATTTGCTCTATGCCTATCATGTCTGCGCCACTTTCCATAGTCACAATTACTTTAAATCCTGCGATCGATCAGACGGTTTTCGTCGATCAATTGGTTCCGGGTTCGGTGCATCGGGTGAGTGAGTCGCGCCGTCAAGCGGGCGGTAAGGGAGTGAATGTGGCGACGATGCTGGCGCTAGGTGGTGCGGAAGTGGTGGCTTCGGGTTTTTTAGGAGATGCCAACGCCACGATCTTTGAGCAACACTTCAGCGAATATGGTGTATGCGATGCATTTATTCGTGTCCAAGGCGAAACACGAACGGCTATTAAGATCGTGGATGCGGGGATAAATGAAACGACCGATTTAAATATGATGGGAGTTGCGCCGACCCTCGAGCAGTGCGCTGCGCTTCGAAGCCAGCTACTAGAGCTGGCTGAGCCAGGGCGCTGGTTTTTGATTGCGGGGAGTCTGCCTGCCGGAGTTGAGCCTCGATTTGTAACTGAATTAATTCAAGCCTTGCGCGGAGCTGGCGCCAAGGTGGCTGTCGATAGCAGTGGCGCTGCGCTGCAGGCGGCGGTGGCGGCGGGAGTCGACTTGATCAAGCCGAATGAGCATGAATTGGCAGAGTTGTTGGGCGTGGAGCTAACAGATTTTGCTGCAATTGTCGCCGCGGCACGGCGATTGTGCAAACAGCGCATGCCGAATTTGATCGTCTCGATGGGCTCAGAAGGCGCGTTGTTTCTGACGGCTGATGCCGAGCTGTTGGTGCGTGCGCCGAAACTAAATGTGGTCAGTACGGTGGGTGCTGGAGATGCGCTGCTGGCGGGCTATTTAAGCGGGCAGCAACTAGGCGAAACACTCCAAGACTGTGCGCGCCGCGCGGCGGTGACGGCATGGAGCCGACTGGAGTCGTTGACGCCGACCTTGCCGCAGGGGGATGAGTTGAGCGAGCGGATGAATCAAGTTCACGTGCGCAATCTTGATTAGTGTAAACTCGGCGAAGCCGAGCAGTGACTTTAGGTGTAGGACGTGCCTCTCGTAGAGGGCGCGTTTTAGTTAGAAACCCTAGGGGGAAACACGGCCTTTGCTGCGCAAAGAACCGCGTTCTACAAAATGCTCAGTCATTGGGATTTTCCTAGGCTCTCGGTGGCAACGACGAAGCGTTGCCCTCCACAAATAATTCGGCAGAGTCGAATTACCGATCCAGTAGTTTGATGAAGTCTTCGTTATTCTTGGTCTGGGCAAAGCGGTCGATCATGATCTCTGCGGCGTCTTCAATTTTCTGACCAGCCAGCGCACGGCGGAGGAATTGAGCGCCTTCCAAGTATTTCCCGGAGAGGATCAGTTCTTCCTTACGTGTGCCGGAGGCGTTGAGGTTGATCGCTGGCCAGAGACGGAGCTCGGCGGCTTTGCGGTCGAGTACCATTTCCATGTTACCCGTACCTTTGAATTCTTGGAAAATCAGATCGTCCATTTTGCTGCCAGTCTGCACCAGGGCGGTGGCGATGATGGTGAGACTGCCGCCTTCTTCGCAATTACGCGCAGCGGAGAAAAATTGGCGTGGCTTCTCGAGTGCGCGGCTGTCGAGACCACCGGTCATGGTGCGGCCACCTTTGCCGGATGCGGCATTGTAAGCGCGAGCTAAACGAGTGATCGAGTCGAGCAGTAGAACGACATCCTTACCGGCTTCGACCAGGTGTTTGGCACGCTCAATCGCGATTTCGGCGAGGCGCGTGTGGTTGGTGATCTCTTCGTCGTTGGAGGAGGCGTAAATTTCGGCGTCAACGCTGCGCTTGAAGTCGGTGACTTCTTCGGGGCGCTCATCAACGAGTAGCACGACGAGATGACATTCGGGATGATTCTCTATGACGCCGTGAGCGATGTCGTGTAAAATAGTGGTCTTACCTGTGCGTGGTGGTGCGACGATGAGTCCGCGGGTGCCTTTACCGATTGGGCAAAACAGATCCATAATGCGCGTGGTGACGCGACCGTCCTTAGCTTCGAGCTTAAGTTGCTCATCAGGAGCGATGGAGACCATTTGTTGGAATGTGTAACGACCTTTGCGTTCTTCCATTGTCGCACCGTCGACTGTGTTGATAAAATTAACTTTTGGGTTTGGGAATCGCTCGTTGCTGACGGCGTTGCCTTCGATAAAGTGGCCTTGTTTGAGACGAAAGCGTTTGATCAGCTCGCGTGTGACGAATGGATCGGTCGGGCGAGTTTTACCGTTGCGGGCGGGGTCGAGGAGCTGACCGGTCTTATTCGGGAGCATCTCCAGAATGCCTGACACGGCGATTTGATTGTCCTTGGGGGCTTCCTTGGGTGTTGCTTCGTTACTCATGTTCGAGTGCCACGTATGGCGATAGTGTGTCTTGGAGAAAGTGGCGTGCGTGCGCACTTTGCGTTGCGGCGATCGACGGTAAATAATCCGAAGATCAGTGGGATATCGTTGTTTCAGCTGTTTGGTGGACATCAAGTCCGCTCTACTGTGAGCTCTCGGCTGCACCTGCTGTATAAATGATATGTAAAGGATTTGAAGGACAAGTTAGCGGCTGTCAAGCGCAGCTTCGCTGCGCAGTGAGGCCGTGCTGCGCACGGAGTGATACCGACCTTCGGTCTGATGACGCCTGCGGCGAGTGAGAACACGGCTCCGCCGTGAGTGAAAGTGCCATGTTACGCATTGAATGAAAGTGAGGAGTGGGGCTCTGCGGACGACGCGGAGGTGTCCCTCTCGTGTTCATTTCACACTACCACTCTCACTACATGGCGGAGCCGAGTGCTCACTTTCACTCGACCGCAGGTCGTCTCGGCTACGCCGACTTAAGGAAAGACGCCGCGCAGCTCGTAAACTTTGTCAATATGCTCGATCGCCGATGCGTAAGAGGCGATGCGCATGTTGCATTTTAAGCGATTGGACATTTTTAAGACACGTTCGGCGGAGCGGGTCATTACTTTTTTGAGACGTTCATTAACCAGTTCTTCATCCCAGGTCTCGGATTGGCGGTTTTGTTTCCATTCAAAATAACTAACAGTCACGCCGCCGGCGTTGCACAAAATGGCAGGCAGCACTTCGACACCTTTTTCGAGCAGGTAGCGCTCGGCGTGGGGAGTGGTGGGAGCGTTGGCACCTTCCACCAGGACTTTGCATTGCATGCGTTTAGCGTGTTCTAGATCGACCATCTGCTCGAGTGCCGCAGGGATAAACAGGTCGACGGGGGTGGAATAGAAGGTTTCGTTGCTGACGGCTGTGGCATTAGCAAATCCGAGCACTCCGCCAGTGGTTTGAACGTGTTGCGCGAGGGCTTCGGCATCGATGCCGGTTTCGTTGAGAATCGCACCAGTATGGTCCATTACTGCTTTGACTGTGGTGCCACGCTGTTGCAGCAGCCGTGCTGTCCAAGAGCCTACATTGCCGAAGCCGATGAGGCTGCAACAGACTTCTTCGAGCTCGATGTTCATCCCAGGGAGTAATGCGTCGAGGACGTAGACGAGACCTTGGCCAGTGGCTTTTTCGCGGCCTTCCGAGCCGCCGAATTCGAGGGGCTTGCCTGTGACAACACCGCGGGCAGTGACCTTGCTTGAGGACTCGGCGAAGTTAATATAGGTGTCGGCCATCCAAGCCATAACTTGAGGGTTGGTGCCGACGTCTGGGGCGGGAATGTCGTAGTCGGGGCCGATATTGTCGCCCAGTGCGGAGGTGAGGCGGCGGGTGACGCGCATGAGTTCGTCCTTGCTGACGGCTCGTGGGTCGATGCGCAGCGCACCTTTGGCACCGCCGAAAGAAAGGCGGGCGAGTGCGCACTTCATCGTCATGAGCAGGGCAAGGGTTTTAACCTCGTCGAGTTTGACCTCGGGGTGGTAGCGAATTCCGCCTTTGTAGGGACCGAGCACATTGTTGTGTTGCACACGGTAGCCTTTAAATAGTTGCCATGTGCCGTCATCCATTTCGACGGGGCAGTGGACCATAATTTCGTTTTTCGGCTGGGTGAGGATCAGTTTTAGCCGGTGGGGCACGTCCAGGGCATTCGCCGCCTCGAGCACGGAGCCAATGGTCTGAAAGTAAAGATTGTGCTCGTCGTAGATTTCTTCGAGCTCATGGAAGATTTCACGGGCAGATTGACAGGCGGGGGTATCACAAGGTTCCATTTAATGCATGCTAACTGGTTAAGGAGCTCTGACAAGTCTGCTTGATGGATATCTGTGGTATCGATCGTTATTCTAAATTAGCCCTTTGATCAATTGGATATTTTTAACAGAATCAGGCGAACCTGAAGTTACGATTAAATTAAATTGTAGCTTGCATGAGCAAGGGGGAGAATTAGGTTGTCAGCCTTTTGAGGATGCCTACTCACGGACTTCACAATTAGCATGCAAAATACAACCATAGCTTATGATAGTAAGGTCGAGGGTGAAGTCATTGTCACTCAGGCGGATGCTGTAATTAACTGGATTCGTAAACACTCGGTTTGGCCGATGCCGATGGGCCTCGCTTGTTGCGCGATTGAATTAATGGCCGCAGGCGGTGCGCGGTTTGACATCTCCCGATTTGGGATGGAAGTGATGCGTTTTTCGCCACGTCAGGCAGATTGCATGATCGTTGCGGGCACGGTGACTTACAAAATGGCTGAAGTCGTGCGTCGTATTTACGATCAGATGGCAGAGCCAAAATGGGTCGTCGCGATGGGCGCTTGTGCGAGTACTGGTGGAATGTATCGCTCGTATGCGACGCTACAAGGTGTGGATCAGATTATTCCAGTCGATGTTTATATCAGTGGTTGTCCTCCGCGTCCGGAGGCACTGCTGGATGCGATGATAAAACTGCAGGACAAGGTCGGGGCCGAGCGTTCGGTTAAGAACTTGTTTCCCGAAAAGACCGATTCGAAGGAAGTAGTCGGAGCTACGAAGGAAAGTTAAGCTATGACAACCAGTGATTTGGCTCTACTAAGGGAGCGCTTCGAAACTCTAACAGAGCGTGAGTCTTCCGACCACGTTGCTATTAACTGCGCGTCGTCACAGCTAATTGAGCTGTGTACGGCACTCCGCGATGATTTTGGCTACGACATGTTAGTTGATGCAACTGCGATTGATTGGGATGCACAGAGCCCGCGTTTTACCGGAATTTACCACTTCCTGTCGACTTCCAAGCACGAGTATTTACGTGTGGCAGCGGATTGCACCGACGACATCAATCCGGCACTGCCGTCGTTAACGAGTGTGTATGCGTCTGCAAACTGGCACGAACGTGAAACATACGATTTGATGGGCATTCGCTACCAAGGGCACCCAGATTTGACACGTATTTTAATGTGGGATGCTTACCCATATCACCCATTGCGTAAGGATTTTCCACTGGCTGGTATCGAAGTGCCATTGCCGGCGGATGATGTCGCTGAAATTACTGGAATGTCTGTAAAGCCTGCGCCAATGGTCGGTGGTCCATTCGTTTCTTCAGCGGATGGCCCGATGAGTCAGACTGAGCCACGAGCTCGTGATGAGAGCTGGAGTGAGAAAAAGATAAAACCCTGCGGTAAATAAGAGAATTTTTAAATGGCTACTAGCAAAGAAATTTCAATTGGGGATGCAGGTACGCGCGCCAGCGAGCTTGAAGGCGAGCTGCAAGGCGAGACCATGATGCTCAACGTCGGACCGTCGCACCCGACCACGCACGGAGTACTGCGCCTTAAAATGGAGCTCGATGGCGACGTCGTTAAAAAATGCGAGCCTGTGCTGGGGTACCTGCACCGCGGTGATGAGAAGATCGCCGAGAGCATGACTTACAATCAGTTCATTCCATATACCGATCGCTTGGACTATATTGCGCCGCTTTCGAACAATGTCGCATATGCGATGGCGGTTGAGAAACTAGCAAACCTGGAAGTGCCAGAACGCTGCCAGGCAATTCGTTTGATCTGCTGCGAGTTGGCACGTGTTTCTTCGCACTTATTGGGAGTGGGGGTCTACGGAATGGATGCAGGTGCATGGACGGTGTTTATGTATACCTTCACTGAGCGTGAAAAACTTTATACACTGTTCGAAGAATTAACCGGCGCACGTTTTACTACCAGCTACACACGTATCGGTGGCGTTGCACGGGACATTCCTGATGGCTGGTTGGGCCGCGTGCTTGAATTCTGTAAGGGCGTATTGCCCGTGCTCGATCAGGTTGATAAACTGCTGACTCGTAACCGTATCTTTATGGACCGCACCGTCGGTATTGGTACGATTTCGAAAGAAGATGCACTTGCTTATGGTTTAACTGGTCCGAATCTTCGCGCTTGTGGTGTGGATCTTGATTTACGCAAGGATAAGCCATACTTGGGTTATGAGAATTACGATTTCGAAGTGCCGATTGGCACCAACGGAGATTGCTACGATCGCTATTTGATGCGTGCCGAGGAGATTCGCCAAAGTGTGGGAATCATCCGTCAGTGTATTGGTAAATTCCCAGAAGGCTCCTACTATGCGGAAGACGCGAAGAAGATCTTTGCTCCGCAGAAGGCTAAAGTGCTCACCAGTATGGAGGAACTGATTCAGAACTTCATGATTGTGACCGAAGGGCCCCAGATTCCTGCGGGCGAAGTGTATTTCGAAGCCGAAAACCCGAAAGGAGCCCTTGGGTTTTTTGTTCATTCAAAGGGTGGTGGCGTGCCCTACCGCATGAAGATTCGCGGCCCGTCATTCTGCAATCTTAGTATTCTCGATAAACTTATTCCAGGCCACTTTCTCACCGACATCACTGTGATCCTTGGTTCGCTCGACTTTGTGATGGGAGAGTGTGATAGATAGAATTAAAAAATAAATTAGAAATTACGAAACTTGGGCTCGTTTAACTACTAGCATCCGAGCTTTAATTCCTGTTGAACGATGAATTTAAAATCCGAAACAATCGAAAAAATTAATAAGCTAGTGCCGCGCTATCCTACAATGAAGAGTGCTGCGCTGCCGTTGTGTCACTTGGTGCAAGAGGATCAGGGCTACCTTTCAAACGATGCAGTAGAGTGGATCGCAGACCGCTTAGAATTAATGCCAATTAACATTCTTGAGCTAGTCACTTTCTACCCGATGCTTCGCACCGAGCCGACCGGCAAACATCACGTGCGTGTTTGCCGCACATTACCTTGCGCTTTAGCCGGCGCGTATCAGACTTGTGAACGCTTAGAAAAAGAATTTAACTGTAAGGTCGGTCACACTAGTGAAGATGGTTCGGTGACACTTGATTTTGTCGAGTGCCACGCGGATTGCGGTAAAGGTCCAGTTGTGATGATCGGTGAAGACGAATACACCGATGTCGATCCAGACAAGGCATCCGAACTCGCAGCTAAGATCAAAAACGGCGAAATCTAGTCGCGTCTTTTTTCATAATTTTTAATTTCTAATTGTTTCGCCACTTCCGGCAGACCTCCATCTCAATCTCATGCCAACACCACAGGAACATAGGCTTATTTTTAAGCACATCGACGAGCCGGGCTACACCAACGACATCGACTGCTACGTAAAGCACGGCGGCTACGAGCAATTAAAGAAGGCGGTCACCATGAAGCCGGAAGATATTTGTGCGGATGTGCTGACGTCTGGCGTGCGTGGTCGCGGTGGCGCAGGTTTCCCCGCAGGAATGAAGTGGAAGTTTCTCGACCGTAAGTCGGGCAAGCCAATCTACCTTGTTTGTAATGCGGATGAATCGGAGCCAGGTACTTTCAAAGACCGACAAATCATCTACCAAGACCCGCATCAGCTGATCGAGGGCATGATGTGCTCCGCTTTCGCGATTCAGGCAAAACTCGCTTTTATTTATATCCGTGGTGAGTTTTTCGAAGGCTACAAGATTCTCGAACGTGCGATCGAAGAGGCCCGCGAAAAGAACTTACTTGGTGACAACATTCTAGGCACCGGATACTCATGTGACATCATCGTGCACCGTGGTGCCGGCGCTTACATTTGTGGTGAAGAAACTGGGCTGATTGAATCGATTGAAGGCAATCGTGCGAACCCTCGTATTAAGCCTCCGTATTTCCCAGCAGCCCTGGGCCTCTACCAATGTCCAACTATCGTCAACAACGTGGAAACACTGTGCGATGTGAAGCACATCATCGAGCTCGGTGGTCAAGGCTTCTCTGAAATTGGCACTCCAGGCAATACTGGCACACGTATTTGGTGTGTCTCTGGCCACGTGCAAAAGCCTGGCTACTACGAATTTCCGTGTTCCGCAGTCACTCTGGGAGAGCTCATCTATGATGTATGTGGTGGCCTCAAGCCTGGGCGTAAGCTAAAGGCTGTCATCCCTGGTGGTTCTTCGGCGAAAGTGCTACGCGCAGACGAACGCTTTACGGGTAAACTCAAGGACGGCACCGCGTTTGACTGGGGTATCGAAGATATTCCGATGGATTTTGATAGCCTTGGTTTAGTTGGTTCGATGTCTGGATCAGGTGGTGTAATAGTAATGGATGACTCGACCGACATGGTTGAAGCACTCGCAAACATTAACTACTTTTATGCACACGAAAGTTGCGGTCAATGCACACCATGTCGCGAAGGGGTACCCTGGATGCGTAAGGTGACACAACGTATGGTCGATGGTGAAGCTCGCGAAGAAGATGCACAGCTGCTTAAAGACATTGCTGATCAAATTGCTGGTCGCACCATTTGTGCGTTCGGTGAAGCGGCTTCATGGCCGGTGCAGAGCTTTATCGCGAAATTTAATGACGAGTTTGTGGAAAAAGCCCGCAGCCAAGCGGCCCTTCGCAAAGAAGGTAAACCCACAGCTGAGAAAACTACTTTGATCTAGGACCATGGAAATTCAAAGCATAGTCGAAAATATCACCATCAATATTGATGGGCAGGAGATTGATGTGCCCAAAGGCATCAACATTATCGAAGCGGTCAAGTTAGCTGGTAAAGGCAAGGAGGTGCCGCATTACTGCTACCACCCAAAACTATCGATCGCGGGTAATTGCCGCATGTGTATGGTTGAAATGGGTATGCCGATGCGTGACCGCTCTACTGGCGAGGCCGTTCTCGATGAGGCTGGTGTGCAAAAGATCGGTTGGATGCCAAAGCCGACTATCGCTTGTGCGACCAACGCTTCGCCTGGTATGCATATTCGTACGAATTCTGAAATAGTCAAAGAGTCCCGCAACGGCGTGACTGAATTCTTGCTGATCAATCACCCACTGGATTGTCCGATTTGCGACCAAGCTGGTGAGTGCCGCTTGCAGGAATTTTCTGCTGAACACGGTCGTGGTTACAGCCGTTTTATCGAGCAAAAGAATGTAAAACCTAAACGTACTAAGCTTGGAGCGCGCGTCACTCTTGATGATGAGCGCTGCATCCTATGTTCTCGTTGCGTGCGCTTCTCTAAGGAAGTCGCTGGCGAAGACGTGCTCGGTTTTGTTGATCGTGGCACTTACTCAACCCTGACTTGCTACCCTGGTAAAGGACTCGAGCACAACTATTCGCTCAACACGGTTGATATTTGTCCAGTGGGTGCGCTCACCAGCACGGACTTTCGTTTCAAGATGCGTGTTTGGTTTCTCAAGCGCACCAACAGTATTTGTATCGAGAGTAGTATCGGTGCGAATACAGAAATTTGGAGCCGCGAGGGTAAGATTTACCGTATCACGCCACGTCGTAATGATGCTGCGAATGATACATGGATGACCGACTCAGGTCGTGAACTTTTCAAAACATCTGAGTCGGATGACCGTCTTATTCATTACACCATCGAAGGTGTGCACAAGACTGATACTGAAACCGCCCAAGCAGCTTCTGATTTGTTGAAAGCTGGCGATGTGGCCTTGATTGGTTCGGCCGATAGTTCGGTCGAAGAGCAATTCTTCTATCGTTTGATGGCTGATCGCTGTGGCGCATCCGTTACAATGGTTAGCCACATAGGTGAGGGCGACGGGATTTTACTTTCAGAAGATCGTTCTCCGAATCTTCGTGGTGCGCTACTGAATGGTTTGATCAAAACACTTCCAGAAGCAGATCTGTCAACGCTCGCAGCTGCGATCAAATCTGGTGCGGTTAAGACACTCGTCGTCGTCAACGAAGACGTGACAAAGCTCGGACTCTCCTCTGAACTGCTCGCTAAGGTGAAGCTCGTTTATATAGGCACCCATGCGAATGCGGTGAGCCAAGTGGCCAATGTTGTTTGCCCATCATTGATGGTCTACGAAAAGGATGGTTCATTTGTAAACCAAAGTTTCCGTCTGCAGAAATTCAAGGCAGCGGTGCCTGGTCCACGTGGT
>JABJQI010000121.1 GCA_018663485.1 Opitutia bacterium | reverse complement strand
GCGATTGACTGCCGCTACGTAGCATCCATTAGCCACCGCATGTCCGCGTTGCACGGTTTCCCAGGCAGTGTGTTGGGCTGCACCTAGTTGAGCCTTCTCCTCGGCGAGCCAACCAATCGCGGTCGGATAAAATAGGATCTCCGCACCTGCGAGCGCTGCGAGGCGAGCGGCTTCCGGATACCATTGATCCCAGCAAATAAGCACCGAAATTTTACCAAAACGTGTGTCCCACACTTGGTAACCCAGGTCACCAGGCGTGAAGTAGTATTTCTCTTCAAAGCCTGGGTCCTGCGGGATGTGCATCTTGCGGTACTTGCCGAGATACGAGCCATCAGCGTCAATCACCGCAGCCGTATTGTGATACACACCTGAAGCCCGTCGCTCAAACAGCGAACCGATGATCACCACCCCCAACTCTCCTGCCACTGCTGCAAGGGCATCAGTGGTGGAGCCAGGAACGGGCTCTGCAAGATCAAATAGCTCCGGATCTTGAGTGCGGCAAAAATAAGGAGAAGTAAACAGCTCCTGCGTGCAGATAATCTGCGCGCCGCCAGCAGCAGCTTCCCTTATTTTATCAATCGTATAGCTGAGATTGGCCTTTGCGGATCCTTGCTCACGGACCTGAATCAGTCCGATACGCACAGTGCGATCAGTTGGAGTTCCACCTGCCATACACTGCAATTAATAAACGACTTTATTCAGCGGGTACTCAATAATCCCCTCCGCGCCATGCGCCTTTAATGCGGGGATTAGCTCACGAGAGAGCTTCTCGTCAATAATCGTATCGATCGCGACCCATGCCTCATCAGTAAGGCGGTTGATTGTTGGATTACGCAGGGCTGGCAATTCTTCGAGAAGCGCATCGAGCTTCACTTTCTCGATATTGAGCTTCAAGCCCACCTTCGAGTGCGCTTCCAGAGCCGCTTGCAACAGCATCGCGATATTTTCAATCTTCTTGCGCTTCACTGGGTTTTCCCAGGCCGTCTTATTGGCGATCAGCACAGTGTTGGTATAAAGCAGTGTATCGACGATACGTAGATTATTTGCACGCAACGAGTTACCAGTTTCCGTAAGATCCACAATCGCATCGACCAGATCCGGCACCTTCACTTCAGTCGCGCCCCAAGAAAATTCGACTTCGGCATTCACACCTTGGTCTTTCAAATATTGGCCCGTGATATTAATGACTTCAGTGGCGATACGCTTGCCCTCCAAGTCCTGCACAGTCTGCACTGAGGAGGCTGCTGGCACTGCAATCACCCACTTCGAACGGCGGTTCGATGCGCGACTGTAAACCAAATCACATACTTCGACCACGTCAGAAGCATTCTCACGCACCCAGTCTTGGCCAGTCAGGCCACAATCGAAGTATCCGTGCTCGACGTAACGGCTCACTTCTTGTGCGCGCACGAAGCGACCGTCCAACTCTGCATCGTCAAAAGACGGACGATACGAGCGGGAACTCTTTGTAATACCGAAACCAGCTTTGGCAAAAAGCTTGATTGTGGAATCTTCAAGACTGCCTTTAGGCAATCCAAGCATAAGTAATGGTGACTTTTCCATAAGGACAGTGAACTTGATGCAGGATGCCGCTGGCACAAGGAAAATTTCAGCTAATCACACCACTGGAAATGAAATAAATAATTGTAAAAAAATATTTTGGCGGTACTTTAATGATTTTATTGATGATTTCTATTATGCCCCTTCCGATTCCATTGATTGTAGGACAAACAGCGCCCGCTTTTAGCTATTCAGAAGGCGAGGCCACGATTCATAGTAGTGAAATAAATAGCCCCTACCTCATCTATTTCTATCCGAAAGACGACACGCCAGGCTGCACGAAAGAAGCCTGCGCGATTCGCGATGCTTGGGCAGACTTCAGAGTAGCTGGCCTAAGAGTTATTGGAGTGAGCAAGGATACCGAGCGCTCACACCAAAAATTCCAAGACAAATACGCTCTCCCTTTTCCTCTGATTGCAGATACCGAGCTTCAATTAGCAAATGCCTTTGGCGTGTTCGGCGAGAAGAAGTTCATGGGGCGCATCTACGATGGTATCCACCGAATGTCCTTTCTAGTTGCTGCAGACGGCACAATTTTAGCAAGTTATCCTAAAGTCAGACCCGAGGCTCATGCCGCCCAAGTTTTAGAAGACTTCTCTCAATTAAGCTCTTAATATGAACAATCAACCCAAACCACTCATCGTCATCGCAGAGGACGACAAGGACCTCGCCACAGTGATTGCCACTCACTTGGAGTTAGCCGGCATGCAATGCCAAGTCTGCAACGAAGCCACACACGCTAAGCGTTACCTAAAAAGTAACTTCGCAAACTTGCTGTTGCTGGACCTGAACCTACCCGACTCGACTGGCTTTGCTTTGATGGATGAATTGCGCAAATGTGGAATCAATACGCCGGTCATTTTCCTAACAGGAGAAAATGCAGAACTTAAAAAAGTAAAGGCGCTGGAGATGGGCGGTGATGACTACATCACTAAACCTTTTAGTTATCCAGAACTGATCGCACGTATTAACGCAGTGCTGCGTCGCGCCGAAACGACCAACGATTCGAAGATCACTCAGAATACAACGACTACAGACGAACCATTTCCCTTCTGCGGTGCGATAGTCAACCCCCAGCGCATGGAAGTGCTATTTCCTGATGACCTAGTCGAAAGTATCGGTCGTAAAGAACTCGGCATCTTTGCTTATCTGGCTGCACACCCAAACACCGTGCTGACACGTAAGAACTTAATC
>JABJQI010000072.1 GCA_018663485.1 Opitutia bacterium | reverse complement strand
GCTAGACGAACGG
Organism: Opitutia bacterium; assembly: GCA_018663485.1. Lineage (GTDB taxonomy): Bacteria > Verrucomicrobiota > Verrucomicrobiia > Opitutales > Coraliomargaritaceae > Lentimonas. The sequence continues at coordinate 6,395 of JABJQI010000072.1, read as the reverse complement.
GACGTGATGCGAAGTCACGGAAGCTACGTTTCAGCGGACGACCTGCAAGACTTTTTTAAGAAATGATACATTTTTTCCAAATCTGTAGAGAAACCGTTTGCCCATGGGCTTTTAGAAACTAATTAATGAGCTATGAAAACTGATTCTTTGCCATTTCCACTGCCAGCTGAACCGCTTCTTAAGGTTGAGGGCCTGCCGTATCCGTTGGTCGCCTCTGGTAAGGTGCGTGATGTCTTTGATCTGGGTGATGCCCTGCTGATGGTCGCCAGCGATCGTGTGTCGGCCTTCGATGTAATTATGAATGAGGGCCTAGCTGGGAAGGGCGTACTATTGACCCAGATCAGTCTTTACTGGTTCGCACGTGCCGCTGCCATTACTCAGCACCATTTAGTCGATGAGCATGCGGCTCGTATTGTCCAGCTGGGTAAGGCTCACCCAGAATTGGAGCACCGTAGTATGATCGTGAAGAAGCTTAAGCCGCTGCCAATCGAAGCAGTGGTGCGAGGTTATCTATCCGGATCAGGTTGGAAGGCTTACCAGGAGACGGCTAAGCTCTTTGAATATAGTTTACCCAAAGGCCTTCAAGAGAGTAGCCAACTACCGAAACTTCTGTTTACACCGACAACTAAAGTCGCTAGCGGCCATGATATGCCGATCGATTGTGCAGATGCGGGGGAGTTGATTGGCGAGAAATTATTTCAGCGGGTGCACGATTTGAGTATCGACCTGTATAAAATGGGAATGGAGCGGGCGAAGGCGGCCAATTTGATTCTGGCTGATACAAAGTTCGAGTTTGGTCTGGATGAAGCGGGTGAACTCTACCTGATCGACGAGATTTTGACCCCAGACTCTTCGCGTTACTGGCCGCGTGAGGGCTACGCACCGGGCGGCGCACAGCCGTCGTTTGATAAACAGTTTGTGCGCGATTACTTGGAGACATTAGATTGGGATAAAAAATCGCCACCGCCAGCATTGCCGAGAGCTGTTCTTGCGGGTACTCTACAGCGTTATATTGAAGCTTACACGACTTTGGTCGTGGAGTAAGTTCGTGTGACAGGGGCAGTTATGCATATCCTTGAGGCTCTGACTCGTATAATACTTTCTTACTGTTTACCTGCTAACCTTCCCACCTGCGAACCACATGCCTATTTGGCTGATTGATATATTTGCTGCATCTGATCTGGACAGTACGTTTTGGTTCCTTGCGTGTATGACACTGCCACTGTGGTTTGGTATGATTTTACTGCCTGATGCGCGGGTGGTGCAGCTGCTGGCGCAACCTTTGCTAGTCGCGCCGCTCTATTGCACGGTGCTTTTTGTATTGTTGTGGAAGTTGTATCACGCTTCGCTATTGCCAGACCCTATGGCAGAGCTCAGTTATTCTGCGGCGCAAGGTCTGACGCGGCATCCTGCCGTATTTTTGTCATTTTATTGTAACTTCCAGATTATGAATTTGGCTCTCGGCAGCATGTTGTATCAGAAAAGTCTGCGTTCAGGCTTTCGCGCACCCATCGAGCTACTACTTTGTTGGTTATTTGGCGCTCCTGCGTTTATACCCTTTGTAGCGCGTTTACTATTGAGGCGGCAATCGATCCGATGAAGGATTTGTCTGAATTGGCTATGACCGATATCGGCACTCGCAATCGAGGCGATCGCCCGTGGCGCTTGGTGGCCTGGTCCGCGATGCTGGTGTTCTGCTATGTGTTGATCCGCAATTTTCTGTATGTGAACGCAGGAATGTTGAGGCCCAATTTTGCAGAAATCCACAAGGCCTATGATTTTAATCTTTGGGAATTGCCGATGACATTGTTCGGCGTCGCTGTATTTTTTGCCGCGCTTGCTGCGACCTGGCGCGGGCGTCGCAAAGGGCTCATTTGGATTGCGCTATTGTATGTGTTTATTGCCGTCGATTTATTGGGTTTGCGCTATTATGTGACCAAGGTAGAACCACAGCGCTTGGTTGTGCAGCATGTCCGACTAGAGACGCCAAAACTTACGCAGCCAATACGGCTGCTACATATTTCAGATATTCAAGCAGGACGTATCACCGACTATGAAGTAGAGATCTTTGAAAAGATTAAAGCACTAAGCCCTGATTTAATCCTCAATACGGGTGATTTGCTTCAAGTCGTGCCGCCTGCGACTTTTGCCTCTGAATTTCCGAAGTTGTTGGCTCTGATTAAGGAGGTGAACCCGCGACTCGGCACGTATGCGGTGTATGGCGATACCGAGCGTGAACTCTACCGTCTTCACGCAGATCAGTTGGCGCCACTGCAGGTATTGTCGTCGCGCTCTGCTCAGATTGATACAGATGTGGGAACTATTAGTCTGCATGGCTTAAGTTTATATCAATCAAAGAATCAACTCTGGGCCGCACGAACAGTAGATCAATGGTTGGATCAGTGCCAGTCGAGTGACTTTCGCATTTTATTTGGCCATGCGCCGGATTATGCGCTGAAGGTCGTGGATTTGCCGATCGATCTCTGCTTGGCAGGTCATACACATGGCGGGCAAGTGCGCTTGCCGTGGTATGGATCGCTGGTGATTGACAGTGAAGTGCCTAAGGAGTGGGCGAGAGGATTTAGGCGAATTGGCATTCCTTACTTGAACGTCTCGGCTGGCGCTGGTTCGAATCGATTCGAAGGATTGCCGCCACTGCGTTTTAATTGCCCGACAGAGATGACTTTGATTGAGTTGGTGCCGTTGCGGTCGATTCGCTAAAGTAAGTTGGTCGGCAACTGGTCTTCGAATAAAGACTCAGTGGTGGCTGTTTCCTGTGACACACGACCCGTCACGATGCCATTTGCGATGTGATCAATGCAACCAGAGTTGACGCGCTCATCACACAATTCAGCTTCGATGATCAGTGCAGTCAGTTCCATCAGTCGTTTCCAATTTTCGCGCGCAGAATAGTCCAAGCCAGTCGACAAGTGTTCTGAGAGTTGTTGCCAAACATCTCTCCATTGCTCTGAGAAATGCACAGTGAGTGGATTGGCTTCGGCCTTGCGCCAACGAAGTATCTGGTGCGTGGCTCTATCGGCACGGATGTGGTGGGTGAACAGGCGAGCGAGTGGGCGAATAACCTCTGAAGCTGGCAGATCTACTTCAAGTTTGAGCGAGTCCAGCAGCTCATCCACCGAAGGTAGCCATTGTCGGCTCTCAGCGACTCGAAGTAAGAGTCCCTGCAGATTCCCAAAATAGCGATAAATCAGCACTTTGTCGGCACCTGCTTTGTGTGCGACTGCGTTGACTCCTAACGCGCAACAACCATCGTGCGCAACCAACTCGATTACAGCATTGAGAAACTTTCCTTCGGTGTTGGCGCGAGATCGTGTGCGGGGCATTTGGTCAATTTACTAGAAGTTTACTACAGGCGGCAAGACTTGCTCTTGCGAAATCTCTTTTTTATCGGGCAATATCGTCTTGCCCGATTATTTTTAGCTGTTGCAGAGTGATTGTGTCAGCTGCGAGCTCGTTATCTTCAAGGCTGATTGCCAGCGCGGAGCGATTATTTGGGCGCGAGACGAAAGGATAGGTGTAGTGAATGTTGATTTCCGCCTGCACGAGTGCCGTAGTGACTTTCTTGATATCTGCCTCACTGGCTAATTCAACTGCGAGGAGTTCGCTTTGTACGAATGAGAATTGATGCTCGATGAGTAGCTTTTGTGCTTCTTCAGGGTAGTCGACAATGATGCGAACGATTGAGCTATCTGTCGTGTCGAGAATCGAAAGTGCCATAATGTGGACTTCGTGAATAGAGAGTAGGCCGATGATTTCGTTTAGCCGGCCGACTTTATTATCGGCGTGGATCGAGAATTGAATGACGGGGCGAAAAGCTCCTGGTCTGCGCATTACCTCTGTCGACATAGTTACGTAATAATACGCATCGTGGGTCGGCTTGCACGTGTTTTTTTAGGTCTATTCGTATATACACTCGGTAACGCTATAAGAATCACAAAAATGATTTCTAATTGCTGTAACTGTGAGTCTTGATATACGACTTTCACTACGCTGTGAATTGCTTGTCAATGACACGCTCTGTGTATAAAAAAGCGATGGCTGTAAAATCATCGCTGATGATTAGTAGCATTGAATGACCGCTAGACGGAGACGACTTCGTCGGCTTCTTTTTCGGTTTGTTGGGCGTCGAGCATTGCTTTGCGGCGGGCGCGGACGTCAAACATCGCAGACTGTTCTTCAGCGTGATAAGAGGAACGCACGAGTGGGCCAGATTCGCAGGCACCAAAGCCGATACTAATAGCGTATTCTTTCCATTCGGCAAATTCTTCAGGTGTAACCCAACGGTCGATTGGTTGATGGTTTTTGCTGGGTTGCAGGTATTGGCCGATCGTCAAAATATCAACGCCGACTTTTTGCATATCTTGAAGAACTTGCTTGATCTCTTCTTCCTTCTCACCGATGCCGAGCATGATGCCAGATTTAGTGGTAAAGCCGCGAGATTTTGCATGCTTGAGCACCCAGAGGGAGCGATCATAACGTGCGGTCTTACGGATTGGGCGTTGCAGGCGTTCGACCGTCTCAAGGTTGTGATTGAAAATATCGGGACATGCATCGAGCACAAGGTCGAGGTATTCCTGCTGCCCCCTAAAGTCAGCGGTGAGTACTTCAACTGCACACTCGGCGGAGCGGTGATGGATCGCGCGGATGGTCGCCGCCCAAACCGAGGCGCCGCCATCTTTTAGGTCATCCCGCGCCACGGAGGTGATAACGGCGTGCTTCAAATTCATTTTGGCAATTGATTCGGCGACACGAGCGGGCTCGCCGAGATCAAGCTCTGTCGGGCGACCTGTGTTAATCGCGCAAAAGGTACACGAACGCGTGCAGATGTTGCCGAGGATCATGACAGTCGCCGTTCCGCGCGACCAACATTCGCACATGATCGGGCACTGTGCACTTTTACAGACGGTGTGCAGGTCATTGGTGTCAACGATCTCGCGCACTGCTTTGTACTCGACGCTGGTGGGCAGCTTCGCTCGGAGCCATTCTGGTTTACGATTGTTCATTAGGTGCGGCAGTGTTCCGAAAAACGTACTTAAATTCAACTGCTAAACGTGCTTGTACATCATCTATGTCTATTGTCTTGCCAAGTTCAGCTTGCATCGAGGTAACGGTACCGTCGGTAATGCCACAGGGCACGATGCCAGCAAAATGACTCATGTCGGGATTTACGTTGAGCGCGAAGCCGTGGTAAGTCACCCAGCTACGCACAGCCACGCCAATTGCGCATATTTTACGCGCGTCCAGCCAGATGCCGGTCTTGCCGTCGCGTCGAGCAGTCTGTAAACCAAAAGTAGCAAGTGTGCGTATGACAACTTCTTCGAGGTCGCGCAGGTAGGCGTGTAGGTCGCGCCGGGCTTGAAGAGAGATAATTGGGTAGCCCACGATTTGGCCGGGGCCGTGGTAAGTAATATCGCCGCCGCGGTTGCTGCGGATAACTTGAACGCCTTTTGCTTTGAGTTGTGCTTCGTTCCAGATCAGGTTTTGTTGCGCATCCTGGCGCATGCCGATCGTAAACACGGAATCGTGCTCGGTAAATACAAGTGTGTCAGGCACCTCGCCAATAAGCCTAAGGCTGACTAGGGCTTTTTGTCGTTCCAGCGCCGCTTGATATTCGGTGCGTCCCCAGTCTATGGTCTCGAGCACTGGTTTTGATTTGGCGGCATCTGATGACATGAGACTTAGCGTTATTGCTTTGCTTTTTTTTCTTAGCTAAGCATCCTGTATTCTGGCCCTACTTAGTCTCGGCAGGTTGGAGCTGGCTGGCTTTAATGGTGCGTTGCCACAGTTCTGAGCCTGCCATGCTCATGACGCGGATGCTGATAGCGCGGTCTTCTTCGGGGCCAGTGAAGTCGAGTAGGGCAAAGTGGCGTTCAAAAGTGCTAGTGCCGGGCATACGAAAGAAATTTAGCTCATCCTGATTGGCTTCCGAATTGGCCGTGAGCGGTCCGAGTGTGAGGTCGAACAGATTGTAACTGTTGGCGTGCACGAGTCGGGTGAGCTCACCATAATATTTACCGCCGCTGATGAAAAAGAGCCCAGCGATGCGTTCGTTGCGAAGCATTTGCAGGAGTTCCCCATGCTCGCGTTCGGCGTAGCTGAGATTATTGCGATTGTCCGCAGGGTTAAGAATCGGTGCGCCGGCGATGATGATCTTAAAGGTCGCGCTGCTATTGATAATTTCCTGCCTAAGCCATTCGATCTGCGTTTTACCGAGCATTTGTGGGAGGCGATCACTGGCGGGCGCATCATCGCGATAGCTACGGGTATCGAGCATGAAGAAGTCGACGTCGGAACGACGGAAGCGTGTGGTGATGCCATCCAAACTGGCGACTTCGACGGGCTTGGGCCAATAGGCGTTGAAGCTGTCTTCGACT
>JABJQI010000232.1 GCA_018663485.1 Opitutia bacterium | reverse complement strand
GCTTGTCGGTGGTGATCGACTTTGTGCCAAATCACGTAGCGCGCAGCTACGAGTCGGATATTCGCCCCGATCTGGTGTTTGGTAACAAGGATCGCACCGGAGTATATTTTGATCCGGACAACAACTTTTTCTATCTCACGCCTGAAGTCGCCGAGGGCAGTGGGCCGTTGCGTTTACCGACGGTCGATCGCCACACTGGCAAGATTATCAATGAGACCGCGCGGTTGGTGGGCAATGCGGATGGCTATTTCGGCCCAGAGCGTGTGCATGGGCGCGTGACAGGCAATAACGTGGCGAGCTGGCGCCCGTCGAATGGTGACTGGTATGAAACCGTGAAATTAAATTACGGCTTCGATTTCTTGAATCGAGATCGTGCGCCGGATTATCCAAGTGCGATCAGCCCGCGTAAACGAGTGCCTGATACATGGCAGAAGATGGATGCGATTATCGCGTATTGGCAAGAGCTGGGCGTGGATGGCTTTCGCGTGGATATGGCGCATATGGTGCCACCTGAATTTTGGAAGTGGATGATCCATCGTGCGCAGACGCGTGCGCCTGACGTGTTCTTTTATGCAGAAGCATATAATGATGATCCGGCGAAAGTGCCGAGCCGAGATCCCGCGATCCGTGAGAACGATAGTGTGATGCTTACTTTGCTTGATGCCGGATTTCACGCGGTGTATGATGATCCTGGGTACGATACTTTGGAGCATTTGACTGCAGGTGAGCTCTGGGCGAATGATTTGGATGCGGTGGAGTCTGAGCTCGGCGGGTTCTTCTTCGACTGTGCGGTGCGCTATGCTGAGAACCATGACGAGATTCGTTTAGCACATCCCGAAACATGGGGCGCGCAAGGCATGGAAGTTGGCCGTCCTGTATCGGCGACATTGTTTGGTCTCTCGCGTGGCCCTGTAATGGTTTATCATGGCCAGGAAGTCGGCGAACCAGGCTTGGGCCGCGAAGGCTTTGGTGGTGACGATCAACGCACGAGTATTTTCGACTACTGGTCGCTGCCTGAATTGAACAAATGGTGGAACGACGGCGCGGCAGACGGTGCGGGGCTTTCGGACGCTCAACGTGCGTTGCGCGCCTGGTATGTGCGCTTGATGCATTTAGTCGGTGAGCCTGCTTTTGCATCGGGTGTGTCGATTCCGCTCAATGCGGCAAATCAGGCGAATCCATATTTCGGCAAAGTGGCCGACGTGGGACCTTCGGGGCATTGGCTGCATGCCTATGTGCGCAGTGATCGACGTCAGGATTCGAGCTATTTGGTGACGAGTAACTTTCACCCCAGTGCCACACTGCGGCATGTGCGTGTGCGGTTGCCAGAAGCGGCTGTTGCAGCGCTCGGCCTAACTGAGACGACGGACGAGTGGTTGGTGTTGAAAGATCAACTGGCACTCGACGGTCAACCCGTACGAGCGATTCGGGTGTCGGAGGCGCTGCGCGAAGGGATTTATTTGGATCAACTCGCACCACTCGCGTCCTATTACTGGGAGATTCAGACTGCAGATTCGCTGAGTGAGGGCATACAAGAGAGCCCCAGAGTGGATGCAGGGCAGGTATTTCTAGGTGCGCCGCCAGTCACTCGCCTGCGTGCGGGTGAGTCTGTATCGCTCGATCTGCGTCGTTTTGGAAATCCCGGTGCGACGCATCGCTTTGCGGCGACTGGCGGCGATGGAATCAGCGTGTCGATTGATCGACTTAATCATCGCTTGATTGTGTCGACAGATGTTGCCGCCTCGGGCTTGCATGCTGTGCGGCTGGGCCTAGAACCTTTGAGCAGTCAAGGCCGCACGCTCGAAAGCAGCCTGCCGCTGGTAATCGATTCAGTGCCGATGCATACGTTTCGTTTGCAAGGCTATGAAGATGCTGCGTCGGTCGCGATGGTCGGCGAGTTGAATCAATGGAATGCATCCGCTGATCCGCTGCAACGTATCGAGGGTGGCTGGGCGCGCTCGGGTGCGTATCCAGCAGGTCGTGTGTTGTATAAATATGTGATTGATGGCCGTTGGGAAACTGATCCTGCTAACTCTGATCGTGAAGCAGACGGTCATGGCGGTTTTAATAGTGTGGTGACGATCGGTGGCGGCTCGGCCACGTCCGCTGCGCCCACGCTGTTTGTCAGTTCGATCGATGCCGCGACGCTGACCTTACAGTCGGACAAAGCACTGCGCACGGTGATTGCCGAGGCACTACCGAAGTCCGGTGGAGTGGTGCGCCTGCCCGCGACAATCGACGGTGCGATGGTGCGCGTCGAGTTACCTGCGGCGATTTCAGGTGAGATGCTTCGAGTGTTGGTCGAGGATGTCGATGGCAAGGTCGGGTTGCCTGCGATCACCTATGCCGGTGAACCGAGTGAAGATATTTGGCAGGATGATATTATCTACTACGCATTTACAGATCGTTTTAATGATGGCAATCCAGTGAACAACCTGTCCGTCGATGACCCTAAAGTATTGCCAGCTGCGAACTACCACGGCGGCGACTTTGAGGGCATCACTCAAAAAATGGAATCGGGCTATTTTGAAGACCTCGGTGTAAATGTGATTTGGCTCGCGCCTTTGAATCAAAATCCCTCAGACGCGTGGGTTGAGTATCTGGAGCCGTTTCGCTCCTACACTGGCTACCACGGTTACTGGCCGATTGAGCGTTACGGCGTGGAGGCACGTTTCGGTGGTGAATCTGCGCTTAAAGAACTCGTGCGTGAGGTGCATGGTCAAGACATGAAGGTGTTGGCTGATTTCGTGTTGAAGCATGTGCACCAAGACAGCGCGATCCGTGCCGAGCACCCAGAACTGTTTGGGCAATTAAAGTTAAGCGATGGTTCACGTAATTTACGCCGCTGGAATGATAACCCATACACTACATGGTTTGAGCCGTTTTTGCCTGCGTTCGATTTTCGAAATCCTGAGACGGTTGAGTTCTTGCTAGAAGATGCGGTGCATTGGATGAGGGCGTATAATTTGGATGGCTACCGTCTCGATGCGGTGAAACATATTCGCCCTGATTTCTGGTGGCGCTTCCGCACACGCATGCGCGATCAATTTCCTGAGGCGAATCATTATTTCGTCGGTGAGACGTTTCAAAACCGTCATGTGATCTCTGATTTTGTTGGTGGTAATATGCTCGATGGTCAGTTCGACTTTCCGCTCTACGATGTGCTGGTGCCGTGCTTTGCACAGGGGCAGGGCGACTTTGTTCAACTCGAAGCGGCGCTGCGTCAGTCCGAGGAAGTGTATGGTCGCAGTGTCCGTATGTCGGCTCTGCTTGGTAATCATGATAAGCCGCGCTTCATGGCGTATGCCGATGGTGACTTGCCTGACCCGGACGAGGCTGATGAAGAAGAAGTCGGCTGGAGTCGCCAGTTAAAAGTCGATGATGTGGCGGCCTATGAAAAATTAAAGCAGGCGATGACGTTTTTGCTGACGATCGATGGTGTGCCGATGATTTATTATGGCGATGAAATAGGCATGACTGGAGCGGGTGATCCAGATAATCGGCGTATGATGCGTTTTGGTGATGATGTCTCGTCAGCCGAAGCAAAGGTGCGAGAGCATTTCTCAAAGTTGGCGCATGCGCGCCGCACGCATCCGTCGCTGTATCTGGGCAGTCGTCGTGTTTTGGTCGCCGATGCGAATCGCTATGCGTATGTGCGAGCCTATGCAGATGATCGTGCTTTGGTACTGTTTAACCGTTCGGAGCAGTCGGCTACGTTTGAACTCGAACTCGATCCTGAAATTAGTGACGCGACGCTTTCTGACGTGTTGAAGGGTGCTAAAATTACAGTGCGCAATGGGCGAGTCTCTGTAACGCTTGGCGCGATGTCATCGGCCGTCTTTACGAATAGTCAGGAGTCGCATGCGAACTAGTGGTGCATCCATTGGCGATGAGGCTGATTCCCCGAAGCTTACTTCATTTTTTGTGGAGGGCAACGCTCAGTCGTTGTCATTGTGCAGGACAGGCGTGTGGAAACGACGGAGCGTTGTTTTCTTGTGGTCATGTCGCCTGCGGCTCGGAACCCTCCAGGAATATGTCTCGGGGCTGGTCTCTAGGGGCATTGCTGGCTGTGTTGTTTGGCTGACGCTTTGTTTGGCCTGCTCGCCAGCTTCAATGCTCCGCGCAGAGGCACAGGTGCAGGCGTTTCCAGATTTGGATTTGCCGACACTGGGGCAACGGGCGCAGGCAGCGTTGCAAGCACACCCAGATCAAGCGATTCCGTATATGATCGAGATTCGTGGGCGCCTGTCGGGCGCTGCGAGCGCTGAGTATTTAGCCATCTATCGTGAGAATATATTTATGTTGGGCCTCGCTCACATGAAGTGGTTTCAAGCGTCTGGAGATGCGGCGCATTTAAGCGAAGCGATCCCGTATTGGGATGAGTTTGTGAAAAACTTTTTGTCGGATGAGCGGCATCTGCTGGCGATGTTCAATTGGGCGGATTGCCTCTATGGTGTCGAGCAGTGGGACGGTGCGGTCAGTCGCTATCAGGATGTGTTTGGTATTTATAATCAGCAAATCGTTGCAGATGATTTGCTTGGTTTGCTCAATCGCTTGGTCGTTGCCGCTGCGGCTGCCGAGCGTGATGCGGACATTCAAGCGATCTTGCGGCAGTGCCTTGAGCCGACGTATAGTTCGGAGATTCGATTGTTCTGTTTGAATGCATTGTTTGACCGTGCACTCGTGACCAGTGATTTGAATGATCTCATGGCGCTCGTGGCGGAGATCAACGCAGACCGCGGTTTTCGTTATGATCTTGGGATTAACCTCAGACTACTCAGTGTCGGCGATCGCTTTGAAGAGGAGGAGCAATATTTAGAGGCCGGGCTGTTATTCTCGATGGTGCTGCCAGTGGAGCAGTTGTTGTTCGTGGTCGAAGATCGATTGATCGAGCTAGAAGAGCGGCTGTTCAAGCGACAGTATATCGCATTCAAGAAATCGGCGTTGGTCGTCGAGCGCGATCAATTGCGGGAGCAACGAGCATTGCTGGCAGGGGCTCCGAAATACACTGCTAATTTACGCTGGCGACAGGCGCGTGTGCTACGCCTGATGGGGCGCACCTATGAGGCATATTTTGGGTTTCGCCGATTGATTGAGGATTATCCGCAACATGCACAGGTGGAGCAGTTTCGCTATGCAGCGATCATGCAAGGCTTGGAGTGTGGTTACAAGGCGGAGGCGGTTGAGATGGCTGAAGCGTATTTGGACGAACCTGCTTTTGTCCTGTTTGAAAAACCGATCGCGGTACAGCTTGCACGATTATATAAGCAGAGCGGTGAGGTCGATAAG
>JABJQI010000195.1 GCA_018663485.1 Opitutia bacterium | reverse complement strand
TTGAAGTCGAATTTACTCGGCGAGATGACGATTCAGCGGGCGCAGATCGTAAAAATCGAACCGCAGGTAATACCAGCGGCGAAGCTAGCCAATGCGACCAACGCGGATCCGACCAACGCGGATCCGCAGTCTGCTGAGGTCAAGAAGCAAGTGGACAATCAAGTCGCGATTGCAGAGAAGATGACTGAGGTGGAGCAACTACTAGAAGAAGAGCAACCCTTGGTCGACAAGCTCTTCGCATTTAAGGCACCTAAGGCGTGGGATGGTAATGTTCGTACGGGCATGAACATCAGCTCTGGGGACAAGCAATGGACTGAAACGGCGATACGCGGAAAATTAGAAATTAAGCAGCAGGGCGACCCGAACTTTTATCGTTTTACCGGCTCCTATACCTATCGAGAAACAGAGCGTTCAAATGGAGAGTCGTACAAGTCGACCGATCGCTATGATGGCTCGTTTATCTATCGCCGTTCGTTCGCGGGTGGTAAGTGGTTTATTCAAAATTCACTGTCCACTCGTGTGGACCAAGTCAAAGGGATTGACCGTGAGGTTCAAGAGCTGGTGGGGGTTGGCTACAAAATAAAGCCGTCGAATCAATTTGAGCTACTGTTTGGAGCGAGTGGCGGGTTGGAAGAATATCAGACCGATAGTGAAAATACGCGCAATGGTGTGAATCAAGTACTCAATGTATTCGAGGAATTCACGTGGAAGCCGTTTACCCGCACCTCTTTTGTTCAGAAATTTAATTACTATTGGGAGCCGGATTATACCGAGCGTTATAATTATGTTTTGACCGCCGCAGTACGCATCCGATTGACGGACTTACTCGGCTTCGAATTTTCGTATAATCAAAATTACGATAACGATATCGGCAACGGTAACGAAAAGAGCGATGCCGTTTGGCGTAATGCGCTGATCGTGTATTTTTAAGCTTCGACTATGAGGAGGGGCATCGTCCCGCTGTCCGCGCATTCCCTTATCAGTGTTCAACTGCTCGCATCAGCTCGAGGCTTTCGGCTAAACCACCGATACGGCTACGCACGGTCCAGAGGGTTGCAAATTCCTCTAACAGTGACACATATACGTCGGATTCTTGCGCCGCGGGCGCGTGGCCTTGTTTGATCCGCAGGCAGCGGGCGATTGCGTATTGGATCAGTTTTACGCCGAGTTGAATTTCAGGGTCGAGTCCCGTTGGGTCGATCTGATCGAGCGCATTCTCAACCGCCTGTAAGGAGTGGCGCGCGATCGATTGCAGCCGCTCGTTGAGTGCTGCCTCAGTCGCAAAAAATGCGGTGTGCAGGAAGCTGCTCGGCGGCGCAGGTTGCGGCAGCAGTGCGTCGATTTTTCCCAGTGCACAAATCGCTGCGCCATGACCCGGAGCTGCGTCGGGGTAGAACAGCGCGTCGATCTGCTCGGGTAGCGCGGCGTCGTCGATCGGGCAGCCCCACGCCGCTTGTGCACTCATAATCAGGGCTGGAAACAGCGTCGGCCAGGGCTGATGGTGACCGTTGTCGCCCCACGCGGTGAGTAGCAATCCACTCGCGCCGTGCCTGTGGCCTTCTCGCGCAGCGAGTGTAATATTATCGCGTGCCACATCGAGTCGGCCGCCAAAGCTGTTCCAATTGCCCGCGCCCGGAGCCACGTAGAAGTTGCCCTTAAAGCCTGCTTCGGCGACGATTCGGCACTGCTCGGCATAGGGCGAATCCGCTTCATAGCCCCAGATCACTGGGGTCACATTTTTCGGCAACTGCGGCACCAGATCGGGCCGCTCCAAAATGATGTCGGCCCAAAACTGTGCCTGGTGTTCGTGCTTTTCCGCCAGTGCGAACAGCCGATTCAGGAATTCCATATAGAGCAGGTGCTTCCCTTCGCGGTCGACACGTTCCTGGCTGCGACCTTGCCCCAATTCCCACGGTTCATCGCAGCCGATATGTAGCTGCTTGGATGTGAAGTTGGGCAAGAGTTCTTCGTAAAGTGTATCGATAAACGCGGCGCTCTCCTCGGTCGGTGCGAGCGTGCAGCCGAAGGTGCGCCAGCCAGTGATCGGGTGTTCAAAGCCGTCGGGGCATTCCGCCAGATGCTTGTAAGCATCATGCCGTAGCCAGCGCTCCAAATGTGCAAAGGAATTTTGGTTCGGCACCAGTTCGATGCCGCGCGCATGGCAGTAGGCATCGATCTCACGAATTTCCGCCGCCGTCATCGGCGAGGCTTTTTCCCAGACTGTGGTGTGCTCTGCGTAGGCGAAAGTGTGTTCGGTGTACAGTTGCAGTTCGTTGTAGCGCAGCAGCGCCAGTGCATCGATCAATGTCTTCAGCCAGTCCATCGTCGGCACTCGGTTGCGACTAATATCCAGCATCAAGCCCCGCCGTTCAAAGGCAGGGTGCGCCAGCGCATGATCAAAAATACTGCAAGTGGATGGGGCCATGCCTGCAAAGTGAAAGGAAGAGGGCTGCTCATGTCGATTCCAACTGCTTGCTGGAATGCTTCGTACAACCTGAATGGATCGCGGGGTAAACCCGCTCGCTACAATGGCCATCGCAGGGACAGGCGATTGAAATTGCCCGTGCAGAGGCGCGGAGAACCTAATTTAACTCAATTACACTATTCTGGCATTCTGACGCGGATGAACCTCTTCGTGCCGGAAGTATTAAGCGAATGGTTGATTGTATCAACCGTTGTCCAGCTAGAGAGATTTTC
>JABJQI010000160.1 GCA_018663485.1 Opitutia bacterium | reverse complement strand
GCGCTAAATAGCCATCCGCAGATCGCGCTGAAAAAGATGGCCAAGGTGAGGGTGCGAGCCGTGTTGAACCGAAAGGCTGGTGCTTCGACTTTGAAATGTGGCACGTCGCCTGGTTTGGCGAGCAGGCGCAGCGCGATAAAGAGCACGGGAAGTAGGATTGCAACTGTGGGTAAACCGACCGCGAGCCACTCTGCAAAACTAATGTCGAGATTGGCTGCGGCAATCGCATTAGGAGGCGAGCCGATTAAAGTGCCGATGCCACCGATGCTTGCTGAGTATGCGATGCCCAGAAGTAAATAAGTTGAGCATCGAGCGATAACTGCCTCTTCGCCAGTATACTTAATGTGGGCCAGTATCCCGAGTGCCACAGGTAATAGCAATGCGACGGTTGCCGTGTTGGAGATCCACATTGAGAGCAGTGCGGATGTTAAAAATAGCGCAATCGCGGTAACGTTAAAACTGCCGCGGCCTATTTTTAAAATATGCTGCGCCAGCCATTGGTCCAGATTCTGGTAGGATAAGGCGGCGGCTAATCCAAAGCCGCCTAGAAATAGAAAAATCAAAGGGTGGGCGAATCCGGAAAAGCTTTTGGCGACATCCAGTGTGCCAGTGAGCGCGGCGAGCACGGGGATGAGTATCGCGGTGATCGCGAGCGGCAGTGCCTCACTGAGCCAGAGGGTGGCCGCTAGTGTCAGTATCGCGAGTCCCGTACGCACTGCCTCGGCATCGTAGGTCTCCGGTAAATCGCCCAGTGGGAGCCATGCCCGAATGACAAAAAAGAGCACCCACGCCACGATGATCATGATCGCCTGCTGTGGCATCAGCCGAACTGCGCTGCCATCGTCTAAATCGGATGTGTTCATCTCGTCTCTATATGATTGTTTTAATTACGTTATGCGTATATCGGCTGGATGGCAAGTTGGCTTGACTCGATCAAAGGTGGTCGAAATGGAACTGCACCAGTTCGCGAGCAACGATGTGACGAGCGATTCTAAATAAATGCTGATTGCAACTTTTAGCGGAATCGCCATCACCTATTGCATGTCTGATAATTTTGAAAACATCTCTATTGTAAAAAAAGCCAATGTGTATTTCGGCGGCCAAGTCACTAGCCGCACAGTTGTGTTTGCGGATGGTTCTAATAAGACCCTAGGCTTCATGCAGGCGGGCGATTACGAGTTCGGCACTGAAGCCGCTGAGCTGATGGAAATTCTCGGCGGTCAAATGGAGGTGAAGCTCGACGGTGAAGACAGTTGGACGACTTATAATGTGGGTCAGTCGTTTAACGTGCCGGGCAACTCGAAGTTTGCGCTCAAAGTTGCGGATGGCGGAGCCGATTATTGCTGCGCGTATCTTGACTGATCGAAATGGCTTTCGCAGTTCTGCGACACGTTTTGATTGCGGCTGAACTGTGAGCGCGGCCTCCAGGTTGGCTGTCGATACATGCCAAGGGGCTAATTATATAAAGAAAGCCCTCTTCTCAGAGGGCTTTAAGTTGGTGGCAGCATGTTGTGCGGTGCCCAGACATTGGCTGTCAGGGCGAAATCACCACGCAGTCGGCTGTGTCCAATGGCGAACTCCGAGACTAGCCCTCCGGCATTGCGGAGGAATGGTGCTCGACAATCTTCCATTCCTGACCGTTCCAGCGGTAAACGTAGGTGAAGCGGGCTTGCACCGTTGCCCCATCCGCAAAAGCGAAGGTATAGACGCCGGAGTTGATCGCGACATCTCCGAAGGTGCGGATGTTGGACTCGTCGATACTACCTTTCGGGCCTTTGGCGAGGAACGCGACGAAGTAGTCTTCGATCTCGGCGTGATTGTGACGCACTTGGTTGGAGACGGTCGGCAACAAGATGGCATTGGTCTCGTAGAGTGCGGCAACATTCTTCGGCTCACCCGTTTGGAGAGCCGCGTTCCATCTGTCGAAAAGTGATGTGATTTCGGTTGTATTCATGATTTAGCTGGTATGGTTCAGGAGGACGCCTTCAAAAGAGTGACCATCCAATGCAGTGTCGGCTGCTGTGGCTGTTTAGAAAGCGAAAGTGTATTTCGCGAGGCGACGGCCGATCTCGGCGGCGATTTCTTTTTCTGCGGATTCGCCTTTGGCGGCGAAGGTTACGGAGAAGCGCACGAAGTTGCCGCAATCATCCCAAGGTACTGTACTGATAAGCTCTTCGCCGATCAGCCACTGGCTGCAAGCTTCGCCAGATTCGAATTCCGTGGTTTTGCCTTCGATAGTCGCCGACTTCGGTGCAGCAACATAGAGAAAGAAACTGCCCTTAGGCTTTTTCGCTTCGAAACCTGCACCGTTGAGCGCGTCGACGAGTAGATCCATGCGGCGTGAGTATTTCGCTGAGATTTCTTCGGTGATTTGAGGATTCGCGAGGGCGACGGAGGCAGCCTTCTGAATCGCGAGGAATTGGCCAGAGTCGGAGTTATCTTTCATGTCGGCGTAAGCTTGCACCACGAGCGGGTTGCCAACGACGAAGCCGATTCGCCAGCCAGTCATGTTATAACTCTTAGAAAGTGAGTGCAGTTCGATCGCGACGTCCTTCGCACCTTCGACTTGAAAGATGGAGACCGGCGTGCCTTCGAAAATCAGCGATGAGTAGGCTGCGTCTTGCAGGATAATAAGGTGGTTGGCCTTGGCGAATGCGATGGCCTTTTCGAAGAACTCGAGGGTCGCAGAAGCGCCGGTCGGATTGTTCGGGAAGTTGAGTACCATAATCTTTGCTTTTGCGACGACGTCGGCGGGCACTGCGTCTAGCTCAGGAAGAAAGTTGTTGGCTTCCTTGAGTGGCATATTGTAGACCTCTCCGCCGAGATACTCGGCATGGGTACCGAGCACTGGGTAGCCTGGCGATGTCATCAGCACGACGTCACCCGGGTTGATGAAACAGGCTGGGATCATCGAAAGCGCAGTCTTCGAACCGATCGAGTGAAGGACTTCGGTGCTCGGATCAATGTCGCTTACACCAAACACGGTGGACATGTATTCAGCGGCCGCAGCTTTGAAATCGTCGCCGCCATTGTCTGCGTAGCCACGGTTTTCAGGCTGTGCCGCGGCATCTTGCAAAGCCTTTACCACGATTGGGAATGCCATCTCGTCTGGCTCACCAACGCCCATATCGATCAGGTCGACGTCTGGCTTCGCTTCTTTAGCGGCCTTCTTGGCGCGTTTGATCTTCTCAAACTTATAGATGGCAGTGGATTTGCCGTATTGATTGCCGCCGATGCGCTCGGCGAAGAGTTCTTGAATGTATGAATCGCTCATAATTAATGACTAAGTGTGAATGGATGATGGCGAAATGCCGGCGTTGAGTTGTTCGTTGAATGGTTAAGTTCTGATTATTATTGTGATAAAGTAGTAGGTGGACTTAGTTTGTCTGCAAATTTGTTATGCAAACAATTCAATCGGTCAATGAAATGCAATCTCACGCTATCGGTCTGCGCTCTAGTGGC
>JABJQI010000117.1 GCA_018663485.1 Opitutia bacterium | reverse complement strand
CTCGTTGTTGCTTAATCATTACGAGTCCGTGGATTCATCCACATCTGGACGATGTCGACTAGTAGGTTGAAAAGTATAATTAGTGTGGCGTAAAAGAGCACGGTGCCCATGACCATAGTGTAGTCTCTGTTTAGTGCCGCATTTACGAAAAATGGACCCATGCCGGGGATGAAGAAGATCGTTTCGACCACAAACGAGCCGCTAATCAATCCGGCTGCTGCTGGTCCCATGTAGGCAACCACTGGATACAGGGAGGTGCGTAATGCGTGGCGCATGACAACGGTCCGTTCCTTTAAGCCTTTAGCGCGAGCGGTGCGAATATAGTCATTGCGCATTACATCCAGCATGCCGCTGCGCGCTAGGCGTGCGATGTACGCGGCGTACAGCAACCCGAGCGTGATTGCCGGAAGTACGCGGTCGCCAGCATAACTCCAGCCGAGTGGGTTGAACCACCCGAGTTGTAGACTGAAAGTCATCAATAAGATCGGGCCAATCACGAACGAGGGCAGGCAAATGCCAATCATAGCAACCGCCATTAGGTTCGTTTCGGCAGGCTTATTGTGTTTCAGCGCAGCGAGTGTGCCAATTGGTATGCCAAGAGCGAGCGAGATGAGTAGCGCCCAACATCCAAGCTCCAATGAGACAGGAAAGGCTTGAATGATTATCTCTTGCACATCCCAACCGGGATACTTGTAGGAGGGGCCGAGGTCACCCTTGAGGAGGTTGCCGAAGAATTGAAAGTATTGCTGGTAGAGTGGCAGGTCTAGACCGTAGTGCGCTTCGATTTGCGCTTTGATTTCCGGTGGTATTGGTTTCTCATCGTCGAAAGGACCGCCGGGCGCGAGTCGCAGCAGTAGAAAAGTCGCCGTCGCTACCACCCAGAGAGTCGGGATGGATTGGAGCAGGCGTCTGGAAATGAGGGAAAGCACGATGGGAGACTTGAGGGCTGACTTAATCTTCTAGTGAAATTGCTTGGTAAGGGTGGTTGTCTAGAATGCTCGGATACCAGCCTCGAACAGCGGGGTCAATCAATCGGCTGGTGACATAAAAGTAGATCGGGATGAAGGGCATCTCATCCAAGAGAATAGCCTCCGCTTGCTGAAAGAGCGCCATGCGTGCTGCGGGGTTTTGCTCAATGGCGGCATCTAAGATGAGCTGATCGTATGCGGCGTTGCTCCATTGCGAGTGGTTGTTGCCGTTGTCAGTCTGGCCGAGGCTGAGGAAAGTGTTGGGGTCATCATAGTCGCCAAACCATGCTGCGCGGAGGATGTCGAACTCGCCGCTTTCGCGGGTGGAGAGGTAGGCTTTCCACTCTTGATTGTGGAGTTCAATGTCGATGCCGAGTTCGGTTTTCCACATTTGTTGAATGGCGACGGCAATTGTGCGATGAGATTCGCTGGTGTTGTAGAGCAACTCAAAGGTGGGAAAGTCTTTACCTTCAGGGAAACCAGCTTCAGCGAGGAGTTGGCGCGCGAGCTCAGGGTCGTGAGGAAGGCGCGCTTCGGCATTGTAGCCGCCGGCGTTCGGCGGTGTGAAATGATAGGCTGGTTGCTGGCCAGCTTTGAGCACGTGCTTGGTGATCTCTTCGCGGTTGATAGAGTAAGCCAGTGCTTTGCGTACGCGCGGATCTTTGAATGCCCCGTGCGAGGTATTAAGCATGTAATAGTAGACTCCGAGCGAAGTATCGAAGCGCATGCGCTCAGGTTGGTTGGCACGATACCAGTCGATGCGGTGAATCGGCACGGTACTAGTCACGTGGAGATGGCCTGCGCGAAAGGAACGCTCTTCTGCCTGCGGCTCGATGGGTAAAAAGTGCAGACCGTTAAGATGCACATTCTCCATGTCTCGATAATAAGGGTTTTTGACTGTGTGGATTTCGCTGTTGAGGCGCCAGTGCTTTAAAGTAAAAGGGCCATTGCCGACATAGTTCCCCGCCTTGGTCCATTTTGAAATCCGATCGGTCATTGCGCCGTGCTTAAGAATGCTTGGAGGGTGGACGGGCCACCAAGTATTGTGCGCGAGTAAGCTTAAAAAATAGGGTGTTGGTGCTTCGAGCTCTATGATGAGTGTGGCGGCATCAACTGCGCGTGCGCCGACTTGACTGAAGTCTGTCAGCTCGCCGCTATTGAACGCTTCGGCGCCACGCATGGGGTACAGCATGTAGGCATACGGTGCACCGAGTAATGGTGTTAAGATGCGCTCAAAGGAAAAGAGGAAATCTGCTGCAGTGACTGAATCGCCATTCGACCAACGTGCGTTGGGGTCAAAATAAAAAGTATAGGTCAGGCCGTCCTCTGATACGTCCCAGTACTGAGCGACGCCCGGTCGCACTTGCATCGTCTCTGCGTCCAGTGTGGTGAGCCCCTCGAGGAGGGCGGTCATGACGGAGTATTCGGTCAGCCCAGTGGTAAGTTGCGGGTCGAGGCCAGATGGTTCTGTGCCAATGCCAATGTAGAGCTCTTGATTCGCGTTGCCTCGTCCGACATTACTCTGCTGTTTCGCGCAGCCAAGCAATAGGCCAAGCGCTAGTAGAATAAGACATCCGGTCAGTAGTCGCTGAGTGAGTAAGGAAAGCATCGCAGGCTATTTCGATATGTCGCCTTCTGCTTTCGAGCAAGGCGAAACCACTGCCAGTGGCTTCAAAGTAAGGGCACGAGTAAGTGCACTAGATTTTCGGTGAACTTGGCGGGCATCAGTTGTTTATTCGCAGTGGCTTGTTGGTAGGAAATACTCTCGGCGATGATGTCTTGTACCCATTGGTCAAGTTGTGCGATGTCTGGGGCACTGTAGTGCAGCAGTGCGATCTCGAAATTTACAAAGAGTGAGCGCATATCGATATTAGCGGAGCCGACTAGCGCGACTTTGCCATCAGCGAGGATGACTTTGCCATGCAGCATGCGCGGTGTGTAGAAGCGGATGTCCACGCCCGCCTCGTGGAGTTGTCGTAGATAGTGATAGCGAGCAATATCGGCGATCGAGTGATTCGAGCGCAGGGGTAGCACGAGGCGTATATTGCGCCCCGTGTGTGCTTTGACGATGAGGGATTGAAACAGCACTTCGTCGGGGATGAAATAGGGTGTGATGATCGTCAGGCTCTGTTTGAACTCTTGTATAATCCGTATGATCTGCTCCCACAAAGGGTCGTTCGCAACGTCAGGACCACTGGCGATGACTTCGATCGTGCTATCGCCAGCTTCTTCAGGGATATGGCGCAGTAGTTCGCCATATTTGGAGGGTGATTCTTTGGCAGCAAAAGCCCAGTCCGCTAGGAAAATTCGGCTAAGGTGAGCGACTGCCGGGCCTTGGGTAATGACGCTAAAATCAGCGAAGCGCTCCGCCATTGGCGTGCTGCCGAGGAAGCGTATGTCGAGATTTTGACCACCTGTAATGGCGCGGTAATTATCGAAGATGGCGATCTTTCGGTGGTTGCGTAAATTAGAGGAAATATGGGTTTGAATTGGCAGCACGGGGATGAACATTACGACATGTCCGCCAGCTTTGCGTAACATGTGGCGTGCAGCACGAGTTTGATTCCAGCTGCCAAGCGAGTCGAGTAGCAGACGTACCGTTAACCCCTCGGTGGCGCGCTTGGCTAGGAGTTCGATAATTTTTTTACCTGTGGCATCGCGACTCAGGATGTAGGTGGCAATGTGGATGGTGTGCTCTGCGTTCTCTATTTCTTGGCAGATTCGATCAAAGGCACTCTCACCGTCGGGCAGTAGTTCGAAGTGATTACCTGTGGTGGTGGTATTGGCGCCTGGATAAGCGAGCATGTCGTGGCTGCATGGCTGGTTGCTATCATCTCCTACGCTGATCGAGCGAGCGGCATCAGCGATTTTACGTTTAATCCGTGATTTTTTGCGACTCTTCCGGCCACCAAACATAAAATATAGAGGCACACCGACGAGGGGTAAAAAGACTACGATAAAGAACCACGCGAAAAAGTTACTCGGGTTGCGCTTCTCGATCAAGACGCGGCGGACGATCAGTAGCGCGAGGATGAAACCAAGCACGGCCGTCGCATTTGTCACGAAAAATACCAAAGCGCCGCCCAACCAATAGGTTAGGGGCTCAAGTAGCTGATCGTTGAACCATACCCACATAAACGTTACTATAGCAAATATATCTGCTCAGACGAGCCTATAGATGATTTGATTCAAATCATTTTGTGGATAAAATAAATACGAGGTTGTCCCGAGTGCTAGAATTCGTTGAGTGAAGTGCTTTTCCCTCAGATTACATTACAAAGAGAATTTTTATGACAGCTGAATCCAATTCCAATGGCGGGCAACCGCAGCAAGTTAACTTACAGCAAATCGCGCAACAATTCATGTCTGGGTTACAACGCCATTTCGATATGCTGGCTTTTAATCTGGCTTCACGTGAAGCGGTGCAGGAAGACCGTTATAATCAGCGTGTGAACACGCCTCGCATTATGCCAGCCGCTCCGCGCCATCAGAATTTCGAGCAAATGCAGGCCTACGCGCGTGATCTGCTGGTGCGCCAGGTGATTGGTGATTCCTTGAATCTGATTGTGACGGCGATGAACAACGCCCACTTCTTCCTCGCACTGGTTAAGGCCACCAGTGCCAATAAAGATGTGACACCTGACGCGCAGAAAGTTGCACAAGCAGCTCAGAAAGCTTTCATTCCCGCCCCAATTGACGAGAAGTTTAATCGCCTCGAAAAAGACTATGACATCATGTGCGAGCTTGAGGATAGCATCATCTCGCTCGGTTTCGTGATGCAAATTTTGATGCAACAGGGTGGTATTGTTAAAGCTGCACAGGTTGACGGAGAGGGTGAACTCGTCATCGAGCTGAAGACTGTTGAGCTTCAGAATTCGGGAGATGTAGATGGGCAGGCGCAGGGAAAACTAGTGGATCTACGTAAAGTCTTCCGCGAGGGAGAGGCGGTGGTTTTCAGCGATCTCGAGTTACAACTGGTGTTGGTTTCCGTTGGCGCATTTGCAGATTCATTATTTAAATCCGTCGCCAAGTACGCGCGTTCTGTCCAGGACGGCGCGTAGGTCTTACCCTATAGCTCATGTCTGCACGTCCGCTTCGTCTCCTTACGCTTAACATCGCACATGGACGCGGACTTTCAACGTATCAGGGGTTTCATCGGGCACGGGGTATTGAGCGAAATCTGTTGCGGGTCGCCCGATTACTTAAGCGTGAAGCGGCCGACGTCGTGGCGTTGCAGGAAGTCGATGAGGACTCACACTGGAACCAGCGGATTCATTTGCTCGATTTTTTAAAAGCAGAGGCCTGCTACCCGCATAGTCATCTCGGTGTGCATAATCGGCGCGGCGGGCGGCTGCCGCTCGCGTATGGGAATGGCCTGCTGTCACGTTTTCCGATCGAGCATGCCGATCATCAAGCGTTCGGTAGCGCAGAGATTGGTGAGAAAGGCTTTCTCTATACCGAGCTGACGTTGCCAGATGGGCACCTGCCGATCGTCAATCTGCACCTGGACTATAAATCGCGACTGCGCCGGATTGAGCAAATCGAGCGGCTCATCGTATTTTTAGAAGAACGCCATGCGCAAAAGGGTAATGAGGGCTATTTATCGCCAGTCGTGTGTGGTGATTTTAATAGCCGCTCAGGTAAGCCCAATGACGCCGTTGCGCACCTGTTTAAATACTTAGAGGATCAATGCGCCTACCAGATCTACCCAAAAAATGGTCGCACTTTTCCGTCACTTCTTCCGATCCATGGTTTGGATTTTATTCTCGTGCCACCGAGTTACAAAGTTATGCGCTGTGAGATCCTACGTTGCTACGTTAGTGACCATCGCCCCGTCGTGGTGGATCTCGAGATTCTCAATAAACTAAAGTAGATGCGGCTAAATATCAGTTTTTTTCTCCCTCACCACCACTCCGATTAACATGTATCGCTACACCATCATTGCCATAGGCCGTATGAAGAATAAGCCGCTGACTGCGCTCTGCGACGATTTCTCGAAGCGCCTTAAACGTTCCGGCAACTTCGAGTTGCTCGAACTCAAGGATGGCGATGTCGAAAGCGAGGGTGAGCGGATCCTCGAAGCGTTGGCCAAACGAAAAGACGCTCGCGTCTACGTGATGGCCGAGGAAGGCAAAACGCGCACTTCCACAGGTCTCGCCAAAGAACTTTTCAATCTGCAAGGGCACCCAGCCATTTTTATCATCGGTGGCGCTTATGGCTTGAGTCCCGCAGTCAAGGGGCGGGCGGACGTACTGTTTGCTTTGTCACCACTCACTTTCACACACGAGATCGCCCGTATGCTGTTGTGTGAGCAACTTTACCGCGCTGTCTCGATCAACGCTGGTTCTAATTATCACCACGCCTAGCCGTGCGGAATCGTTCTTAACGGTCTTCATTATAATCTTATGTATCGGCGCGCGATCGGTTGCCGTAGTCGATGAGAATTCGCAGGGCTGGTCGCGTTTTTTCTTTTAAGTAATACATAAATCCTTAGACCTTCTAGCTTATGATCATCTACCCGATACGATTCATCCTACTCTTCCTCGCCAGTTTCATTATGACTTCTAGCCTGCATGCTGCGGCTGGTAGTCCGATTAGTGGCAATGAACATGGTCATGGCGTCTCAGACATTTCGTTTCCCATGGCGTTAGAGGATTACACGCCACTAGAACAAGCGCACGCTGATGAACTTAACATTTCTGAGGATGAGCTCAGTGTGCTGCAGATACTAAAACTCCGCGCAACCGCAGATCCGATCAACTTAATCGCGACCTTACTGTTCTTAGGGGCGATCATGCATACCTTCGCGTCAGTGCATTTCATGAAGCTTGCGCACAAATACGAACATGAGAACGATGCAAAAGCGAAGGCCGATAAGCGTGTCTTTGTGGACGGCAAGGACCCAGTGAGTTTTAAAGCGACCTTATTTCATTTTCTCGGCGAGATTGAAGCCATTTTTGGTATATGGCTGATTCCGCTGCTATTGTTTATTACTTATAAATATGGCTGGGATCACACCACGCACTATATCGATACGCGTAATTACACCGAGCCGGTCTTTGTCGTCGTAATCATGGCGATCGCGGCATCGCGCCCAGTCGTCGCTTTTGCCGAGCGCGCCTTGAGCTCGGTGGCTAAACTTGGCAAGCGCACACCCGCAGCATGGTGGCTATCGATTCTGATTATCGCACCTTTACTTGGCTCTTTCATTACTGAGCCCGCCGCAATGACGATTGCTGCACTACTGCTTGGGCATCAGTTCTACTGCTACAATCCGACGCCTACGTTTAAGTATGCTACCATGGGTTTGTTGTTTGTGAATATCTCTGTCGGTGGCACATTGACGCACTTTGCAGCGCCTCCTGTGCTCATGGTGGCATCGAAGTGGGGCTGGGATACTCCGTTTATGCTCTCTCATTTCGGAATTCGTGCGGTAATCGGTATTTTGATCGCGACTGGGGTTTATTTCTTGGTCTTTCGTAAGGACTTTGTGGCTTTAAAGGGAAAAGCAGATGCGCTTGCGGCTGAAGCGCCCGCTAATGAAGAAGAGCCTGCACCGCTATGGATTATTGGTGTTCATCTATTTTTCCTCGCATGGACGGTGTTTACATTGCACCACCCAGCATTCTTTATAGGCGGCTTTCTCGTTTTTATCGCCTTTACGATTGCGACGGATCATCATCAATATGCGATCTCGCTGAAGGGGCCGTTGTTGGTTGGTTTCTTTCTTGCTGGGCTCGTCACGCATGGTGGACTGCAAGGTTGGTGGATCGCTCCTGTGCTCTCAGCCCTCGGTGAAGTGCCGCTCTTCATTGGTGCGACTGTGTTGACTGCATTTAATGATAATGCCGCAATTACTTTCCTAGCATCACAGGTGCCCGCCTTTGATCAAAATTTAGCGGCCGACTCCGCACGTGCGGTCGCACTTCAGTATGCAGTGGTTGCTGGTGCAGTCACTGGTGGTGGTTTGACGGTGATCGCCAATGCGCCGAATCCTGCCGGTCAGAGCATTCTGAGCAAATATTTCGATGGTGGTGTTTCACCACTTCGGTTGATGCTCGGCGCGCTGTTTCCAACACTAGTGATGGCTTGTGTCTTTATCTTTCTGCCTCAATAGCAAGTTCGGTCACACAATCGCATATGTTAACAGGCTCTTCGGTTATCCGAAGGGCCTGTTTCAGTTTAACCGCCGTCACCGCAACAGTCTGACAGCTTTTGCCAATAGCATTAGATTTTTTGAAATCAAGCGCATCGCTACAATAGGCAATTCAGGGAACGCGGGCGACTCGCCCGCACTCCATTTGCAACACGCAGGCAACCACAGCGGCTGATTTAGAAATTGAGAACCTATGTGGGCGCCGATATACCGACAAGTAGCTCGAATAGACTGCTCCGCATGCCAGTTTTTGTAACGTGCCTCGAGTCCAGATGGTCCAAGTTCAGTATCTTAATCACTACGGTAAAATGCGTGCGTGTTCTGCTTGACTGGGCAATTTGCAGGCAGCGGCTTTGAAAAAGATCTTTCGCTTGTCGGCAACTCGGTCATAGCTCCAGTCACGAATGCTAAGAGGTAACAGGCGAGCAATCTGTGCGAGATGACGCCACGCGCTCCCCGTATCAATGAGTGCCAGCAGCACTGCTTCGGAGCGGATCAGCAGCGTGGGTTGAGTGTCGGCGCTCACACGTTGGTAGACCATGGTTCGCAGTGATTCGCGGTATTGCTGTGGCAGGATGGCCTGTGCGGTGACCCCTTGCAGTGGCGCGAAATACAAGTGTTGGTGGCTATCGCGCTTAATTAAGAAACGAACAGAGAGACTGCATAGGCCGCAGTCGCCATCAAAAAATACAATCGCTTTGTTGCCAGGCTTCACAGCACTGACTTATGGAGTGCGCTGCAACTTTGTCGATTACCAATACCTGCATTCGAGCGCTTCAGCTTGCGCACTCAGGTTTTCTGCGCTTTTCTGGCCTCGTGGATTTCAAACTCAGTAGTGAATATTCTCCGCAGGGCGATCAGCCGCAGGCTATT
>JABJQI010000081.1 GCA_018663485.1 Opitutia bacterium | reverse complement strand
TTGCGGATGCGATGGATTCGACCGTCGCGGCCTACAAGGCCGCGCAGTAATCACTCGAAGCATTCATTCTTAATGAGCAACGCTCCTCAGTCCAACTCTCAATCCACTTCCACGGACGCCTGCGTGCGCACCGTGCTGAGTGAGATCGATGCGTCCATCCGGTTTCCGGCTCTATTCTTTGTGATCGCTGCGATCCTCTGGCTGGTCGTCGGCACAGGCTTGACCTTGATCAATGCCTTACAGTCGTATCAGCCTAGCTTCATGTCAGGTTGCGAGTTCGTTACTTACGGTCGCCTCTATCCTGCTGCGACCAACGCGATGCTGTTTGGCTGGGGGTGCAATGTAATCTTCGCAATCGGGCTTTGGATTATGGCTCGCTTATCATTGGCGCCGATTCGTAGCGGCGGAATGTTGATTGTCGCAGGCTTATTTTGGAATTTCGGTCTAAAGGTCAGTATCCTTGGCATCCTTGCGGGCGACTTGACCGGGGCTGATTTCTTGGAAATTCCGGGTTATGCAACTCCGCTGCTGATGATTTCTTATGCGATGATCGGCGCTTGGGGCATTCTGGCTTTCCGTGCTCGCCAGGGGCAGGGCGTGTATGTCTCACAATGGTACATCCTCGCTGCGTTTTTCTGGTTCCCGTGGATCTATATGATCGCTCAATTCATGGTTGTCTGGTTCCCCGCACGTGGGGTGGTGCAGTCAATTACCGGTAGCTGGTTTACCTACAGCTTCCAGAATCTGTGGCTCACGCCGATGGCTTTGGCGACCGCGTATTATGTGATCCCTAAGGTGATTGGTCGTCCAATTCATTCTTATGCGTTGGCTTTGCTCGGTTTTGTTTCCCTAGCACTGCTTGGTAGCTGGACCGGTATGGTGCAGTTGATCGGAGGCCCGATTCCTGTTTGGATCAGTTCTGTGAGTATCGTTGCTGCGGTGATGATGACCGTGCCTGTGATTACCGTAGCACTCAATTTGTATCTTTCCGTTAAAGGTGAACGTTCCGCAGTATGGCGCAGTCCAGCGCTACGTTTCGTCATGTTTGGTGTTTTGTCTTATTTCTTTGCTAACATGATCGGTTCGTTAATGGCGTTTCGATCGGTCAACGTGATCACACACTTTACGACTTTTTCGGTAGGCCAAAACCAGCACTTGGTTTATGCATTCTTCTCAATGGTGATGTTCGGTGGTCTTTACTTTATGTTGCCTCGTTTAACTAAGCGCGAGTGGCCGTCCTCCCGCTTAATTTACTGCCACTTCTGGGGCAGTGCGCTCGGTATTACAATTGTTGTGGTGTCACTAATTTTCGGCGGTTGGCTTGCGGGCAATCAAATGAATGACGCTACGGTGCCCTTCTTAGAGGTCGTTGAAAGCATGCTACCATGGCTTAAAATTCGTTCAATTGGTGTGGTCTGCCTGGCAATCGGCCATCTCGCCTTTATCATTAATTTCTTATGGATGTTATTCGCCACGGGCTTCATCCGTGCGAAACAAGGTCCTACATTGCTTGAGTCTGCCAACCAGGAGGGTGCAGCGTAATGAAAAATCTACCGCTTCTTTTTTGTGGGATCCTTATCGCCTTGGCGTTCGCCTTTACGGGTCTGGTTCTCAGTAGTTATATTCAACTCGGTAGCCTGGCGCAAACCACCGAGACCTTGGATGAAATCGGCAACCCCATTGCTGGTGATCCGCTCTATCCTGCGAAAATGTCAGGTTTGGCGCAGCAGGGTAAAGCAGTCTACACCGACTTGGGCTGTGTCTATTGCCACACGCAGCAAGTCCGTCGTGCTGGTTATGGTGCGGATATTGAACGTGAGTGGGGCAAGCGGCATACAGTTGCGCGCGACTATATCACTCAGGGCAGCGTATTGCTCGGTCACCAACGCGTCGGCCCCGACCTAATGACCATCGGTGACCGCCAAAGCGATGCGAATTGGCACCACTTACACCTTTACAATCCTAACATTACATCGGGTGGAGTTTCGACCATGCCACAGTATGCGTTTCTTTATGAAACTCGTGCGATTGAAGGCACTGCGTCGGTGCATGCGTTGCAGTTTGAAACCGATTCGAATTACGCACCAGCGGCTGGATACGAAGTAGTCCCAACTGATCGAGCCGAAGCTTTGGTTGAGTATTTGCTCAGCCTACAACTTAACTACAGCCTTCCAGAGGCGCAGATTTCTGAATAATGAGCGACGAGCAACACACTAAGGATAACGGCGAGCAAGAACTGCACGACGCCCTCATGCGCGAGCAGGATGAGCCGAGCAACGGCTCTTCGCCAGTTCCTATTTTCATCCTTTTCCTCTTTGCTGCTCTGTGTTTCTGGGGTGGAGTGTATTTGATTCAGTATGGCGGTCACTTCCATAAGGAAGCCTATACGTTCGATTATAACCCGTATGCAGAAGTCGTTGTGGTTCAAGTATCATTGTTTGACCGTGGTGCGAAGATCTACAATGCGCAGTGTTCCGCTTGTCACCAAGCGACTGGTCTCGGTATCGCTGGAGCGTTTCCGCCACTGGCAGGTTCGGGGTGGGTGACTGACCATCAGGAGAGCCTCGCTCGTATCTTGATTAACGGTCTCAATGGTCCGATCGAAGTCGCGGGTAAGCAATACAATGGTAACATGCCTGCCTTCGGCCCGAATGGTCTCAATCTTAAGCCAATAGAGATTGCTGGCGTCTTGACCTATATCCGTCAGTCGTGGGGCAACCAAGCCTCCGAGCTCACTGAGGCGTCGATGATTGCCTACATGGATCAATACGGTTCACGCGGTACACCTTGGACCGCTCAAGAGGTGGTTCTCGATCTGAGCCCCGAGCCAGTTTCGGCAGCACCTGCGGCAGAGCCAGTGCCTGCCGATGCACCTGCGTTAGAAACAGCACCAACCGAAGCAGCACCAACCGAAGCAGCTGCGGCCCATTAAATAGTCAACTTTTTCTATAGTTTTGGCCTCGCGGGATTCATTCCTGCGGGGCTTTTTTGTGTTTCACAGCTCGATGAG
>JABJQI010000192.1 GCA_018663485.1 Opitutia bacterium | reverse complement strand
TGCGAGTCTGATCTTGTCTGGGCGTAATGAAGTAAAGTTGAACGCACTTTCTCAAGAGTTGGGTGCGGACTCGCTGTCTGTGGATTTGAGCGACTCTGCTGGGCGTGCGCAACTGGCCGATACGATCGGCGCGGTCGATGGCGTCGTCTACGCTGCGGGTATGGCGCCCGTAGCTCCTGTACGCTACCTCAAGGACGCAGATGTCGAGGTTTGTCTGAATGTGAATATGACCGGGCCACTGCTGCTGGTTCGCGATTTACTGAAAAATAAAAAGTTGAACGCGGGTGCATCGATTGTGTGGCTGTCTTCGGTGGCCGCCGCGGGTGGTACCGCTGGTTATGCTGCATATGCGGCAAGTAAAGCTGGGCTGGAGGCCTCGGCACGCTGCCTTGCGCTGGAACTTGCGCCGAAAAGAATACGAGTGAACTGTATTGCTCCGGGGATGATTGAGACGGAGATGGCCGGCACTGCTGCCGAACGTATCTCAGGTGAAGCACTCGCCGCGCATTTAAAAGCCTATCCACTTGGAGCTGGGCAGCCAGCAGATGTGGCTGCTGCGGCCTCTTTTTTACTCTCGGAAGCGTCCCGTTGGGTGACGGGTGTTACGCTTCCCGTCGATGGAGGCTTTTCTATCCAGTAGCACCTATTTGTTGATCTAGCTGAATATGAAAAAACTGATTATTGTAGGGGCAGGCGGTTTTGGGCGTGAAGTCTATGCGTGGGCCGGTGATCATCCAGATTCAGGCAAAGCTTGGGAGCTTGCAGGGTTTATAGATGATGATGTCGATGCTCTCGAAGGATATCAGTATCCAGCAGGTGTGATCGGTTCGATTGAGGCGCACCAACCTGCTGCAGACGAAGTGTTTGTCTGTGGGATCGGAGCGCCGATGATTAAGAAGCAGGTCTGCCAGGCATTGATGGAGCGCTCGGCAGAATTTATTTCACTGGTGCACCCGTCTGCCATTCTTGGTCGGAATATCCAGCTCGGGAATGGTGTCGTGCTATGCCCTCGAGTGACCCTGACTGCGGACATATCGATCGGCGACTTTGCTGCGATCAATTGCCATAGTAGTGCGGGCCACGATGTGGAGATCGGCGCGTGGGCCACGATTAGTGGGCATTGCGATCTCACTGGAAACACTCGTTATGGTGTCGGAGCTTTTTTGGCGACAGGTGTTCGAATTGTGCCTGGTAAGTCCATTGGCGATTATTCTTATGTGGGCGCAGGTTCAATTGTCATCCGCTCGGTGAAGGATGGGCAAAAAGTCTTCGGAAACCCTGCGCGCGTGCTCGCTTAGAGTTTTCCGATTTTGATCGAACCCCCGAGCCCGATGGCAGCAAGACTGTCGAGGATTTGATTGACCCCAGCTGTTTTCTTGAGCTGTTCGAGACTCTTGTTACTGGAAAGACGAATGAAGAACTGCTCTTGGCGCAGATCTAGCCCGTGGTGTTTGATGTCAATTAACGCACCAAAAATGTTATGACCATCTTGTTGCTTGTAGGCAAAGGCGGTCCCTCCAACTAAGTGCCAGAAGTAGACATTTTGGGCGCTCTCGTTTTTCTCGTAGACACCGTACTCGGCTGGTTGAAATTGGGCTCCGCCGTGTTGGAATGGGATGCTATATTTGCGCTCCCTGCAAGTCCAGCCGTTCTGCACCCAACAGGTGTCGGGGGTGTGTGCGCCTGCCCAGCGGTAGGAGGCTTTGCCCGGAGACCAATAGGCGATGTAGAGGCCGACAAAAGTGTCGCCTTTTTCGAATACGCGGAAAATGGCGTCATCGAAGTTAAGAAAATCAGTGATGCGGGCGCTGGACTCGGGCGATTCCGCCATGTTCATGTCTTTGACCCGCCATCCAGTTAATTCGCTGGGGACGATATCAGCCAGCGCTTGGTGTAGTGTCGACTCAGGTGGCGGTACAAAGGCGAAATACGCCCGTAGCCCGAGGGCGGTGAGGAGAATGGCGATACCAAGACTGAGAATTATTTTTTTCATGAGGGGTTTGGCGAATGTAGCCATAGAAACGGCTTCTGCCATAGACTCAAGAAAACAGATGAGGTGTAAAGTTCCTTCGCGCGGCGAGGATTTAGGGTGTATCTGGCAGGCAAGTTGAATGGATAGATGATAAAATAGGCGTTTTTATTGTTTATAGAATCGCGCGGCTGTGTATTGCCTACTTGTTTGATAAGTTAATCTCGCTAAAGTACTTCCTTTGACTCTATGCCCTCACTGATCGATAAGTCCGGCAATGTTGCCTATTTAGGCCAGATCTCGCTGGCGAATTTTGTCGACTGGTTGGTCACGTTTTGTCTCGGGGCGATTATCACGCTGTCGGCTCTGTTACTCGGAGGGGTACGGCCGGATACGCATTTGCTGCTTCTGCCGCTGTTCGCTTGCTTGTTGGTGTTGCATGGGCTGTGGCTCGCGGTTGAGCAGGAACAGCCGAAGCGCTTGAGTTCTGTGCCGGTATTTTTTCTCCCGTTTGTGGTTTGGATTTGGGTGAATGTGACTTGGGTGAGCCCGACTGCGTGGCGTGGCTGGTACGAGCTCATTTATGCGCTGGAGGCCGTGATCTTTCTGTGGGTATTGGTCAATAATGTGCGCACTCGTGCGCATTTGTGGGTATTGATTGCAATTGCGATCTCGCCTGCAGCATACGCCATTTTCATTGGCTTTTATCAGTTCTTCCAAAATCCGTCGAAGCTTGCGAATGCCTACGCTGAATACGGATTAAGGTTAAGTCCTGAGTTTTTAGGGCAAGCGACTGGTTCGTTTGCTGATCCGAATAGTTATGCAGCCTTTCTTCTGATTCTATTGCCATCATTGTTGATCGCGGCACTGGTGCCCCGTCTGCCGCTGATTCTACGTGTCTTGTGTCTGTACATCGGGGTGATGTTTGTAATTTCGATTTTTCTTACGCAGCTGTTTTGGCCACTGGCAATTCTGCTGATTATTTTGTTGATCCTGCCGTGGGCCATTTTTTTGAGGCTATCGCGCCGTGTGTGGGGGAGTTTGCTGGGTGTGTCTCTGTTCGTGATTGCGGTGTTGCTGCAGGTCTTCTTTTCAGCGCAATTCAACTCGCGTGCCGTGCAGGCGATGGCCGGCGAGGGTGAAGGGGTTCGTCCGGTCTTATGGCAGGAAGCGCTCGATATTACGTTGGATGCTCCTATACATGGTGCTGGGGGCGGTAGCTTCGCTGTTGAGTTTGAGCAAAGTGAAAGGCAATCGTTGGAAAAGTTACCAATGACGCCGCACAATGACTACTTGTTGATTCTGTCAGAATATGGAATGCTTGGCGTCGTGTTGTTTCTACTGCCGAGTTTGTTGGTGGTATGGTGCGCTATTCGACATTGGCGAGCGGAGCCCGATCGTGTGAAGCTTAAGGATGCCAAGGGCGCAATCATGCCGCCAGCAAAGTTCTTTCTGTCGATCGGTCTTGCCGGTGTATTTACCTTTGCGCTGTGCCTGTTTAGTTCGTTTGTTTTTTATACGCCTGTGCTGACTTTGTATGGTGTGTTGTTCTTCTCAATTCTGGTTAAATCGAGTTTTAGGCGTCGTTTATGCATTCCTCATACTGGCTGGATGCGGCTTGGATATTTCTGCTTGGGACTCGTGCTGGCGGTTGGGTTTTATTCAATTAGTGCGTCACGCATACAAGCGCAGGCGCTTGAGTTACATGCGCGGCAACGCTTGGATCAAATTGTTGAGCAACGTGTGCACTTATCTGGCAATACCGACCTGCTGGATGAGGTGATTGAGCTGTATGAAGCTGCGATATTGCTAGCCCCTGATAATGTCGATGCGTGGATCGGTTTGAGCGCAGCAACCTGTCAGCAATTTTTTCGGAATCCTGCGAATTATAGAGCGACCGGCGCGCTGGCTACGGATTACGCACAGCGGGCGCTCGAGCTGAGCGATAGCTATTGGATGGGATGGGCGCAGCTTGGGATTGCACAAGGGCTGGGTGGTAATGATGTCGAAGCGGAGGCCGCGTTGGCCAGAGCGTTGGAATTGGCACCGAATAATTGCAATGCACATTATTATTGGGCAGCTTATCTCAGTCATTTTAAGGAGAGACATTCTGAAGCGATCGAATCAGTGCAACGTGCCCTCGAGATTAATCCTAATCATGCTGCGGCGAGTAAGCTGCAGCAAAAACTTCGTATTTTATGAGTTGGTTTATGC